>JALSHQ010000141.1 GCA_026982145.1 Gammaproteobacteria bacterium
ACCTTGACGGCCTGTGAATAAGTGCCAATGGCACTGGGTGCCTGTTCGGTCGTGATAATTTCGCGTGCCATGTTAGCTCTCCTCTCTCTAAGCGATATTTTTAATTTTAACAGCTATGACTCAGCAAGCTACGCGACATTGACACTGACGCAGGCGGAAGTGACGTTGCCCGCGCCCTTAGCCTTTAATGCGCGTAATCCGCGACACCATTTCAATGCGTTTCACATGACGCATCACCCGCGCAAGATGAACACGCCCCTGCACGGCCACTGAAAAAGTCATCGCACTGTATTTACCGTCACGACTATCAATCGAAACATTGTAGATATTGCTGTCCATCTCGGAGATGGCTGAGGCGATGATCGCCAGCACACCGCGCCGGTTAATCACATCCACTTTAATATCTACTGGAAAATCACCTTCGGTATGCGCTTCCCAGCGCACATCGACCCACTTTTCAGGGCTGTTGCGGAAATCCGCCACGTTTTTACATGACTCCGTGTGGACGACGATACCGCGACCTGCTGAGACAAACCCCTGAATCGAGTCTCCCGGTATCGGGTGACAACAGCGGGCAAAGGTCACCACCATCCCTTCTGTACCAGAGATCGCCAACGGCCGCCGTTTATTGCCCCCCAACCAAGCGGGCATATAGCGACTAAAGGCGTGTTTCAAGGTTTGCGAGCGGCTCCGCACATCTCCCTTAAAGATCGGCGCCTCGGCAATCCGCCGTGCGACCAGCGGTGCCGGGCGGTTACCCAGCCCGATATCTTCAAAAACATCTTCTAATTGGGTGCTGCGAAATTCATCGATAATCACCTGCAGGTAGCCCGGCGACAGATCGTTGAGTGATAGTGAATAAGCTTTCAGTGCCTGCTCCAACATGCGCCGCCCGAGCTCAATCGACTCATCACGTCGCAGGTGTTTCAGGTAATGGCGGATATTGGTACGCGCCTTGCCCGTCACCACAAAATTGAGCCACGTCGGGTTGGGCTGCGCGGCCGGGGCGGTGATGATGCGCACGGTCTGGCCATTCATCAGCGGTGTGCTCAGTGGTGCAAGGCGGCGTTCGATCTTCGCTGCAACACAGCGGTTACCCACGTCGGTGTGCACGGCATAGGCAAAATCGACTGCGGTCGCCCCGCGTGGCAGCTCCATGATGGTGCCCTTCGGGGTAAAGACATAGACCTCTTCCGGAAAGAGGTCAATCTTAACGTTTTCGAGAAATTCGAGTGAGTCACCCGCGCTCTGCTGCATCTCCAGCAAGCCTCGCATCCACTCACGCACATGGCGATGAGAGCGCCCTTCTGCGAAACTCCCCTCTTCATCCCCTTGCTTATAAAGCCAATGCGCGGCCACTCCCGCCTCGGCAAGGCGATCCATTTCACGGGTGCGAATCTGCACCTCGATCGGCACCCCATAAGGGCCAAACAGAATGGTGTGCAGCGACTGATACCCATTGGCTTTGGGGATCGCAATATAATCTTTAAATTTACCCGGCAAGGGTTTATAGAGATTATGCATCGCACCCAATACGCGATAACAACTATCGACGGAATCAACTGTGATACGGAAGGCGTAAACATCAAACACCTCTGAAAATGAGAGCTGTTTGTTTTGCATCTTCTGGTAAATGCTATAGAGCAGCTTCTCGCGACCGTCGACAACCCCCTGCAACGCCTCTTCTAGCAGCCGCTCTTCAATCGCCGTCTGCACCTTCCCCACAATCTCTTTGCGATTGCCGCGTGCCTTGCGTACCGACTCCGATATCACGCGGTGACGCATGGGAAAGTATTCAGAAAACCCTAGCTCTTGCAGCTCAGAGCGCATCCGGTTCATCCCCAAACGGTTGGCAATGGGGGCGTAAATATCGAGTGTTTCACGTGCGATACGACGGCGCTTGTCACTCCGCATCGCCCCGAGTGTTCGCATGTTGTGCAGCCGGTCAGCCAGCTTGATGATAATGACGCGGATATCCTGCACCATCGCCAACAACATTTTTCGGAAGTTCTCCGCCTGCGCTTCAACTTTGCTCTCAAATTCAATCTGGGTCAGCTTGCTAACACCATCCACCAACGAGGCAACATCGTTGCCGAAATGTTCGGCGACCTGCGCTTTGCTGATGGGGGTATCTTCGATCACATCGTGCAGAATCGCGGCGATAATGCTGTCAACATCCATCCGCATCTCTGCCAGAATCGTCGCCACCGCCAGCGGATGTGAAATGTAAGGATCGCCCGACTTGCGCACCTGCCCCTGATGCGCCTTGGCGCCAAAAAGGTAGGCGTGGTAAATATTGCTAAACTGCGCCTCGTCGACATAACCCGCTAGCACAAGGCGCAGTGCTTCATACGCGCCATCCGCGCGCGCCTCATTGGGGACTGTAATCTCGGGGAATTCGGCCGGAGCAGAGTCGCTCAAGGTTTAGCTCTTGGCTGGAGACCAGTCACCTTGACCTTCAGTAGGTAAAATTGCTTCTGCATCAATCAGTAACGCATCTTCATCGATGATGCTCGCAGGCTCCTCAATCAGGATAGAAGCACTCACGTTGCCTTCTGCGATTTCGCGCAGCGCCATCACGGTAGGCTTGTCATTTTCCCATTCCAACGACGCCCCACCTCCATCCGCCAGTTGACGCGCACGTTTACTAGCAACCAACACCAGTTCAAAACGGTTATCTACATTTTCTAGGCAGTCTTCTACAGTTACGCGCGCCATCGTTATACTCCTAACAAGCTAATTTTCTATCGAGGGGAATCAATCGCGAAGTATAGCGCCATTTTGCACGTTCGCATATCCCTGCCCTGTTTCACCTCTTTTTTCGCCAAATTACAAACATCAAACCACTTCCGTGCTCCGCTCAATAATTTTGGCGACTATCCCAAAACGAGACAGGTCAATTCTCTGTCAAGGCGAAAATTGCAAATAACAAACCTTCTGCCCACCATAAACACCAAAAAATTGAGGGCTATATTGAATATTAATCATTCAGGCGCTAAAGTAGGGGAATGATGAATGTTCACGTTTCACCTCGTATTAATACGTCAGATTCAACCGAAGAGACCCGCGCACGCATTCTTGCCGCGGCAGGGCAACGGTTTTCTCAATTTGGTTACAACAAAACGACCATGGCGGAAATCGCCAAAGATTGCGACATGTCTGCGGCTAATCTTTATCGATTTTTCAAAAACAAGCTGGATATCGGCTCTCATCTAACCTGCTCCTGCCTCGACACAAGACTGCTGATGATCAAGAATATCGTGCAGCAAACCCAACGTCCCGCAGCTGAGCGCCTACATGATCTAGTCATACAAATACTTAACTACACCCACAACCAATGGGCTAACAACCCACGCATGAACGAAATGGTCACCGCTATTTGTGATGCGCGCATAGAAATGGTTAACCAGTACGCTCATAGCGAGCATGACCTTATTGTTGAGCTGCTGGAAGATGGCATCAAACGCGGTGAATTTGCTATCACCAACGTTCACGACACAGCCGAAGCTGTGATCACCGCCATCACCACATTCAGCGTGCCGCTACTGATGTCGCTGCAAGAACTTGATGTTTTTAAGAAACGAGCCAACAGCCTAGTGGAATTGATGTTAAACGGCCTGACGAAACGTTAATGATAACGGTGACGCCTCCTCGCTGCTGAGCTTGGTGCCCGCTGGAGAGTGGCCCTAGAGGGGCAAGCCTTCATCAACGTCCCGAACACGAACACCGAACGGCTCGCCAGCGTTCGCAGAGACAGCTACCTCCAGTTAGAAATGGCACGTTATTTTTGATGGTGGTAGCGTAGTCTGATTTAGCAAACCCCCCTGCCTGACACGAAAACAACTTC
>JALSHQ010000142.1 GCA_026982145.1 Gammaproteobacteria bacterium
TGGCCTTTAGTAGGCGGGCATCTGGTGCCGGTAGCCATCGGCGTGACCTGTGCGCAGTGGATAGCCGAGCCAGCATTGGCAGTGGCTGTAACGAGTGCTCTTGCACTGCTATCGATGTTATACCTACGATGCCTGCACCCACCGGGAGGGGCTGCTGCTGTGCTGGCAGTTATCGGCGGTGATGAGATTCAGTCGTTAGGCTATTCATTTGTCTTGTTACCGGTCGCATTGAATGTGGCGTTGATATTGGCAATGGCACTGTTGATCAACAACCTTATTCCCGGTCGCTGCTACCCGGCACTATCCACAGTAAAAAAAAGGTCGTCGCTTGCGGCCACCCAGCACACGGATGCGCTTAAATTTTCGGATAGCGACCTTGAGCAGGCACTGCGCGATATGAACACCTTTATTGATGTTTCAAAAGAGGACCTTAACGCAATCTATGGGTTGGCGCGTATGCACCACCAAAAAAAACAGCTGGGTGAAATATTATGTCGCGACGTGATGGTGACAGAAGTTAAGGCCGTTGAATATGGCAGTCACCTTGATGAAGTGTGGGAGATGATGCAGAGCTATAAAATCAGCGGTATCCCGGTGATCGATCGTGCCCGTCGAGTTGCCGGCATCATTACACTATCAGACCTTTTGCGAGAGGCTGATGTTAAGAACCACCGGACGCTCAATGAAAGAATACGCGCGTTTATTAAAGAGACGCCCGGTCACCATTCAGACAAAGCTGAAGTCGCCGGGCAGGTGATGACTCGGAATGTATTAACAGTAAGAGAGAGTCGACACGTTGCAGAACTGATCCCACTATTTGTTGAAAAGGATATCCACCACATCCCAGTGGTGGATGAGAAAGATAAACTGGTGGGGATGATCACTCGTACTACCGTGATGAGTGTGTTGCTGTAGTTGTTATTTATAGATTACATTGAAATAAAATTAATTTATCGAAATCAGGGTGTCCTTGAATTGAAAAGCGCCCAGTCATTGACTGGGCGTTTGAGCATTGTTTTATCTGTTATTAGCCAGCCAGTCACGCGGCTTAAGAAACACCTCGTAAAGTTCAGCTTCAGCAGAACCTGGCTCGGGTTGCCAGTTGTAACGCCACTTCACCAGCGGTGGGAGTGACATCAGGATCGATTCGGTGCGTCCGCCGCTCTGCAAGCCAAACAGCGTGCCGCGATCATAGACTAGGTTGAACTCGACATAGCGGCCACGCCGATAGAGTTGAAAATCACGTTCACGTTCCCCAAAGGGCATCGTTTTGCGGCGCGCAACGATTGGGCGATAGGCGTCGATATAGCGGTTACCAACGCTCTGCATCAACGCGAAGCTGTGCTCGAAGCCCCCTTCATTGAGGTCGTCAAAAAAGAGGCCGCCGACGCCGCGTGGCTCATCGCGGTGTTTGAGGTAAAAGTAGTCATCGCACCACTTTTTGTAGTCACCATAAACATTCTCACCAAAGGGCATGCACGCCTCTTTTGCTGTTTGGTGCCAGTGGATGGCATCCTCTTCAAAGCCGTAATAGGGGGTCAGGTCAAAGCCGCCACCAAACCACCATACCGGCGCTTCACCCGCTTTGCTGGCGATAAAAAAACGCACGTTGGCGTGAGAGGTGGGGATGTAAGGGTTGTGTGGGTGGATCACCAGCGACACTCCCATCGCCTCAAAGCTGCGCCCGGCGAGCTCCGGGCGGTGCGCGGTGGCGGAGCCGGGCAGTTTGCCACCCATGACATGCGAGAAGTTAACCCCGGCCTGTTCAAAGACCTTGCCGTTAGTCATCACCCGTGAAGTGCCGCCTCCGCCTTCAGTGCGCTCCCAGCTGTCGGCCACAAATTTGGCTTCGCCATCTTCCGCTTCCAGTGCTTCACAGATCTTTTTTTGCAAACCTAATAGATAGGCTTTAACGTCATCAATATTGGGTGTGTCGCTCATTTTATGGCTTCTCTTTGTTCATTTTTGTCATGCTGCTACAGCGCATCACAGATTAGTTTTGATTATAAAGGCTTCGCGGCGGTTATCGCTACGCTATGAGGCGCGGATGACCTTGTTGCTTTCAGCATCTCGGATCTCAGAGGGGTTGTTCTGCTCACCCACCTGACCGGGCAGAATGTAATCGAGCTGATTGGTAAAGATACGCCGCACCTGCATCACACTGCGCGCCGCTTGTTGCTGGTGACGATTGGCGCTGGTGGAGATGAGTGCCCCCTCAAATGCAGTGCATAACGCGCTGGCTTGAGGGTGGGCGGTGATGCGAACTGCAATCTTTTTCTGGCCGCCGGTAATCCAGTGTGGCACTTCCGGGCGTACCGGCAGCAGCCATGTCACCGGGCCGGGCCATGTTTTATCGAGCCGTTTGCGCGCTTTTGCATTGAGCGGCAGAATGTACGGCTCGATCTGTTCAAACGCAGCGGCGATCAGAATTAACCCCTTTTCAGGTTTTCGCTGTTTGAGTTGTAGCAGACGCTTTACGGCCTCGCCATTGGCGGGGTCGCAGCCGAGGCCGAAGACCGCTTCGGTGGCATAGGCGATGACGCCGCCGCGGCGGATCACCTCGGTGGCGTGTAAAATGTGCCAACGGTTAACGGGGTGTCCCTTGGGGAGTGCCACAGCGTGTTTAACCCTGTTCGCGGGCGACGGCGCGGTAGCCGATGTCGTTGCGATAAAAAGCCCCGTCCCACTGGATTTTTTTGACGTGGGCATAGGCCTTTTGTTGCGCTTCACTGACGCTGCTACCGAGAGCAGAGACACAGACCACGCGCCCCCCTGCGGTGACGACCTTATCGCCTTCCAATTTAGTGCCGGCATGAAACACTTTGCTGTGGTCGGTATCATTATTGAGGCCGCTGATCACATCGCCTTTCGGGTAGTGACCAGGGTAGCCTGCCGCTGCGATCACCACGCCGAGTGCGACACGCTCATCCCATTCGGCGGTCACGCTATCGAGCTTGTTGTCGAGCGCAGCATCGCACAAAACGGTGAGGTCTGATTTTAGTCGCATCATAATCGGCTGAGTTTCAGGGTCGCCAAAGCGGCAGTTGTATTCAATCACCTGTGGTGCGCCGTCGGCACTGATCATCAAGCCTGCATAGAGAAATCCGCTGTAGGGGTTGCCCTCGGCCGCCATGCCGGCCACTGTTGGTTCGATCACTTCGCGCATGATACGGGCGTGGATTTCATCGGTAACGACAGGCGCGGGGGAGTAGGCACCCATGCCGCCGGTGTTGGGGCCGGTGTCGCCTTCGCCCACCCGTTTATGATCCTGACTGGTCGCCATCGGCAGAATGTTTTTGCCATCGACCATGCAGATAAAGCTCGCCTCTTCGCCTTCAAGAAACTCTTCGATCACGACGCGATGCCCCGCCTCTCCAAAGGCGTTGCCTGCCAGCATATCTTTGACGGCTGCTTCGGCCTCATTGAGGGTCATTGCCACAATCACCCCTTTGCCTGCTGCGAGGCCATCCGCCTTGATGACGATCGGCGCTCCCTGTGCGCGTAGGTAGGCGAGCGCGGGTTCGATTTCGGTGAAATTCTGATAACTCCCGCTGGGAATATTGTGGCGCGCAAGAAAGTCTTTGGTGAACGCCTTGGAGCCTTCGAGCTGTGCCGCACCGCGGGTCGGCCCAAAACAGCGCAACCCCGCGGCTGTAAATTGATCGACGATGCCGTTAACGAGTGGCGCTTCGGGGCCGACGATGGTGAGGTCAACATGGTGCTCTTTAGCAAAGGTGAGCAGCGCAGGGATATCCTCAGCGCTAATAGTGACATTTTCCAGTTTCTCTTCTTGCGCCGTGCCTGCATTGCCGGGGGCAACATAAACAGTTTC
>JALSHQ010000143.1 GCA_026982145.1 Gammaproteobacteria bacterium
ATGGTTGAGATATAGAGTAACCCGCCAATAATGAGCATATAAGCTATAAAGCGTAACGGGTTTTCTTTGATGCTATCAAAAATCGTGCGTTGTTCTCCTGCAGCCTGTTGGCGTGCATACTCCGCCTTGGCTTTTATCTGGCGCTCTTTCTGGTAGGCGGCAATTAAACTTTTGGCACGCGGTTCCTGTATCTCATCACGTACCCACAGCGAAGGTACCGATACGCCCCAATTGCCAGCCGGGGTCTCATAAAAATCGATGTTGTCTTGTTGTAACAGCTCACGAATATCCTCAGCTTCATCATCGGGAACATTACGTAGATTAAAGATGCGTACAGCCATAATATATTTATCGAATGGAGTGGGTTGATGTGGTTGGTTGTCACTCATTACCACGTTAAGGCGCTATTTTAGGGGAATAGCCCACCGCTGCAAAATCTTTATTTTCGATGGTGGTGATCGGTGCGGTTTTACGGTAG
Source organism: Gammaproteobacteria bacterium (assembly GCA_026982145.1). Classification (GTDB taxonomy): domain Bacteria; phylum Pseudomonadota; class Gammaproteobacteria; order SZUA-140; family SZUA-140; genus SZUA-76. Next base: position 479 of record JALSHQ010000143.1, read on the forward strand.
TTTATGCTATGCGCCTTTTAGGGGTGCCAAGTGCTGTCCGCTGCGGAGTCTTCTGGGCGCGCGGATCTGAGGTGTTGCATGACGAATAGGGGCGTTATGGGGCGGATGTTGGCAGAGGTGATCAAAGCGAGGCGAGATGCGGCCATCATTGGCAGCGTCTTCTTTTTTGTGGCCATTGCGCTCTATCTTGATGCCAGCGCGAGCCGCACCTTTCAAAGTTTCATGGGTTACTGTGCTTGGCTTGTACTGGGGCTGATGCTATGGGGCGAGCGCCCGGCGGTACGGATGCAAGTGGCGGTGGCGATCGTCTTTGCGACCATCGGTGAATACTTTGCTTCGGTCTATCTGGGTGCCTATATCTACCGCTTTGAGAATGTGCCAGCTTACGTGCCGCCAGGCCACGGCATGGTCTATCTGACCGCTGTGGTGATGGCGCGCCAAGCGCTATTCACTGATTATCGCCGGCAGATCACCTGGCTGGTGCTGGCGCTGGGCGGCGCATGGTCGCTATGGGGGTTGCTGTTTGCCGAACGCGGCGACGCTGCTGGCGCCCTGCTCTTCGCCATCTTCATCTATTGCCTTTACAAGGGGCGTTCGCCACTGGTCTATCTGGCTGCTTTTTTTATCACCACCTGGCTGGAGATCGTCGGCACCTGGAGCGGTACTTGGTACTGGGCGCTGCATGACCCGGTGCTGGGGTTGCCACAGGGGAACCCACCCAGCGGTGTCGCGGTGTGGTATGTGATGGTGGATGCATTGGCGCTGGCGTTAGCGCCTCGATTAGTCGCGGCCGGTACTCGCCTGCGCCGTCACTTTAAAAAGGGGCGATTGCCCACCGCAGATTAGCGGGTTTCAACCCAACATCCGCCCAAGTGGAAGCGAGTCACGTATAATACGCTCCTTTATTGTTGTTGAGGAAGCGTATCCGATATGTCGTCGAGTAGTAGTGCCACGATTGAGTCCCGAATTGCCATTGAGCTAAATGCCAGTGAAGCACAGGTAAAGGCGGCGATTACGCTGCTCGATGGGGGCGATACCGTCCCTTTTATTTCACGTTACCGCAAAGAGGTGACTGGTGGTCTGGATGATACGCAGTTGCGCCTGCTGGATGAGCGCCTCACCTATCTGCGCGAACTTGATGAACGTCGTGCGACAATCCTGAAGGTGATCGATGAGCAGGGCAAATTAGCCCCGGCGCTGAAGCAATCTATTCTGGAAGCAGACACCAAAACACGCCTTGAAGATCTCTATCGTCCCTATAGGGTCAAACGTCGCACCAAGGCACAGATTGCGCGCGAGGCAGGGCTGGCGCCTCTGGCCGAGCTGCTTTTTAGTGACCCAACGGTTGACCCTGAAGGGTGTGCTGCTGAATATGTCGATGCAGAAAAAGGAGTCGCCGATGTGGCCGCAGCGCTAGATGGCGCGCGCCAAATTTTGATGGAGCGTTTTGCCGAAGATGCCGAGCTGGTGGGCGAATTGCGCGAGCACTTTTGGGAAAACGGCCAGCTTCACGCGATGGTTGTGGCCGGAAAAGAGCAAGAAGGCACTAAGTTTTCCGACTATTTTGATAAGCGCGAGGCGATCAAAGCGATTCCATCACATCGTGCACTGGCGATGTTTCGCGGTCGAAGTGAAGGGGTATTACAGCTAGCATTGGTGATTCCGGAAGATGAGCTTGCGGTGGAAAAACGGGAGCCCACCTCGGGTGAGCGCAAAATCGCACGACGGTTTAGCATCAAGGATGAAGGGCGTGCGGCTGATCGCTGGCTACAGGATACGGTACGCTGGACATGGCGTGTAAAGCTTTCAATGCATGTTGATCTTGAGCTGAAGAAGCGCCTGCGTGAAGCGGCAGAGCTGGAGGCGATCAACATCTTCGCCAACAATCTAAAAGACCTACTGCTTGCCGCGCCGGCCGGGCCGCGCGCCACCATGGGTTTGGATCCCGGCCTGCGCAGCGGGGTCAAGGTTGCCGTGGTCGATAACACCGGCAAGCTGGTAGATTACGCTACGATCTATCCACACGCACCCAAACATCAGTGGGACCAGGCTCTCCATACCTTGGCGCAGCTGGCGAAAAAACATCACGTTGATTTAGTCAGTATTGGCAATGGCACCGCATCACGAGAGACCGATAAACTGGCGGGTGAGTTGATTAAACGCCACAATGATCTGCGCCTTACCAAAATTATGGTGTCAGAGGCGGGCGCTTCCGTCTATTCCGCGTCAGAGCTGGCCGCGCGTGAATTTCCAGAGCTGGATGTTTCGATACGAGGTGCGGTCTCCATTGCACGCCGCCTGCAAGACCCACTCGCTGAGCTGGTCAAGATTGAGCCCAAAGCGATTGGTGTCGGCCAATATCAGCATGATGTCAGTCAGGTGCGTCTGACGCGCAGCCTTGAGGCGGTGATCGAAGATTGCGTGAACGCGGTGGGGGTGGATGTGAATACCGCATCAGCACCGCTGCTGGCTAATATTGCCGGGCTTAACGCCACGCTGGCACAGAACATTGTCGATTACCGCGATCAAAACGGTCGCTTTAATGACCGTAAAACATTGTTAAAAGTCTCGCGCCTCGGCCCTAAGGCTTATGAACAGGCGGCCGGTTTTCTACGGGTGATGGGGGGTAAAAATCCACTGGATAGCTCAGCCGTACACCCCGAAGCTTATCCGTTAGTGGAGCGCATCGCGGCGTTTAACAAAGGCGATGTGCGCGCGATGATTGGCGATAGCATACTGCTTAAAAAACTTGATCCAAAATTATTTACCGATGAAAAATTTGGCGAGCCGACCGTGCGTGACATCCTAGCCGAGCTCGATAAACCGGGGCGTGACCCTCGCCCAGAATTTGTGACCGCAAGCTTTAAAGACGGGGTTGAAAAACTCAGTGACCTTAAAGCGGGCATGATGTTGGAAGGGGTGGTTACCAATGTTACCGCCTTTGGTGCTTTTGTGGATGTGGGGGTTCATCAAGATGGCTTAGTTCATATCTCAGCGCTGGCCGACAAATTTGTGAGTGACCCGCGCACGGTGGTGAAAGCGGGTGAAGTGGTGAAGGTGCGTGTGATTGATGTCGACTTGCCGCGCAAGCGCATTGCACTCACCATGAAAACAGTGGGTTCAGATCAGAGTGATCAGCCTAAGCCGGCGCGCGCTCATCCATCGCAAAACAGAAGGCCAGCGCAGCAGAAACAGCCCCTTAAACAGCAGACTGCAATGGGTGCCGCCTTTGCTGGGTTAAAGCGGAAATAAACCAAAAGTTTCCAGAGAAGTTCCGTCGTCATCACGCCAACTTTTGTTGGCATGATGGCATTCATGAGTCAGATTATTAACAGA
>JALSHQ010000144.1 GCA_026982145.1 Gammaproteobacteria bacterium
AGTGCCAGCCAGTTGTTACGTGCAATATAAGGAGGGAGTTGCTCAAGCCACTCTTTGTCATGATTGGATAACCTGTCTCTGCTCCAGTCAACAACCCAGCGAGCCAGCGGTGAGAATCCGCGAGAGGTATTTCCGGTGGCAACCGCATTATCATGGTTTCCTTTGACTACGCTAAAACCAGAGGCAATTAGTAGTTTTATGCACGCTTCCGGATGCGGCCCATAACCCACCACATCACCCAGCACAATGCCATTTTTGATGCCCAGCTCATCAATCTTTTCAAGAACAGTTTCAAGAGCGGGTTGATTGCTGTGGGTATCCGCGATAACCGCAATGAAATCATCTGATTGATTTTCTGATTAGTACTCAAAAGATATTTGACTGACCTTTAGCATCGAACCCAAAATATTAACGTGCCGATAGCTGATATTGGCCGAAATTTTACCCGGCCAATTCACCACCACAATTATTACCATGTAAGAATCATATGAAATGGTGGATAAACACTCTAACTGGCTTATCGACGTTGAGAGTAAATTTGAGCACTGAGTCACACCTTATTTCTGCTCAAACCCCTTTGACTTTGACTCTGGGAAGCCCCTGAATATCCTTTTTTCTTGCGTGTCACCAAATTGTCATAAATGAGACATCAAAGCTTCACCATTCGGTGACAACATTCCACCCTGTAGCGTGTTGGTACATTGCAACCTGAAAAACCCGTTAGCCACTAACGAAAGGTTTCTTGAAAGGTTGCCCCATGCCTTTTTACACGCTTAAATACACAGATCATTCTAGGGAGCCATTTAAAGTGAAAAAAAGCCTGATTACACTGTCAGTTGCCGCAGCATTGACGACACCACTCACCGCCGGAGCCGTTGAGATTGCCGGTGAAAAACTGGAGCTTTACGGTAAGATTCATGTCTCAATCGATAGCAGCGACATGGACGACCCCAACACCAACAACGACGGCATGAGCATCTCCAGTAACTCCTCGCGCATCGGCTTCAAAGGTAAGCTGCCACTAGAAAATGGAATGAGTGTCATCTGGCAGGCGGAGCAAGAGATTCGATGGGACGATGGCTCGACCGGTAACTTTGCCAATCGAAATAGCTACTTAGGTTTAGCCAACGGCGCTCACAGCTTGCGCATCGGTATCTATGATTCACCCTTTAAGGATTTAGCAGCAAAGTGGGACATCTTTGGTGATTCAGTCGGCGAACGTCGCGCGGTACTGGGGGCAAGCTATGAAGATGCCAACAAACTCAACACGCGCCCTGACAATTCCGTATTGTACCAGTTCAAAAATGATGCTCTGAAAATTCAAGCGATGTACGCCGCTGACCCTGAAGATATGAAAGCGGGCACCATTGACGGCAATGAGAGATCACTCATCAGCACCGCAATATGGTGGGATATTAACAAGCTCACGCTCTCTGCGGCTTACTCAGACTGGAAAATGCACAGTAAAATGGGGGACGGCACCACCCTGCGCGTTGCCGCTGTTTACGGGCTTGGTAACCATCGGTTCGGGGCTATTTATGAAGATATTACCCCAGAGACCGTTAATCAGTGGAGCCGTAGCGCCTACGGTGTGAACTGGAAATGGAAGGCCACCAGCAAAACGGACCTTCGAGCACAATACATCATTGTTGGCGATGCAGAGAATCAAGCCGATACTGGTGCGGCTAGAATCGGTCTAGGGCTGTTCCATAAGCTGGACAAAAAAGCTGAGGTTTATGTCGCTTATGGCGCTACCGATAATGATGCCAATGCTAAATTCCAAGCCGTTGATGGCGGCCATGGCGATGAAGTTAAAACCGTTTACGGTGGTAACCCAAGCGCTATCTCACTGGGCATGGTCTACAAGTTCTAAATAAAACCGGCTCGCCGCCTCATTAGGGCGGCGAGCGTTACTTTAAGCCTCACACACCCTTTTCAGCCGCTCCCGTCATGGCTTAAAAAAAGCTAAAACAAGCGCTTTAGATGTGAGTAGTATTTCAGTGGGGTTAGTTTTCTAGACGATCATCAGAAACGCGGGGGCGTCATCACCCCCGTGGTAATAAGCCTCAGTGGCCGCGCTCAGCGCTACAATCGCCCCTGCTGCTCCACCGGTGTCACCCAATAAACACCCGGTTCACCAAGGCTGTCTTGCGTGGTTAATACTGTGAGCGTTGCATCCACATCTTCGTCAGCCAATAAAATATCGACTCTTATTTTGGGAACATATCCGACCACTTTATCTCGTGCAGAGAGAAAGGGGTCTTCTTCGCTATGGTGAGAGTGCCCCTCCACATGGCTAAATGTAAAGCCATCTACCTGCTCAAGCGCCCGCAAGCTATCGGCCAGTGCCAACTGTGCGCCGGCGTTAATCACAATGGTGATATTTTTCATTTCAGTACTCCTTGTTTAACGCGCTCTTCACCTCGCCCTTCAAGCCAAGCGTAAAGTGTCGGCAGTAAGATAAGTGTTAGCAGGGTTGAGGTCACTAATCCGCCAATCACTACCACCGCCAGCGGTTGTTGTAATTCAGAACCGGGGCCTGTGGCGGCTAGCAAAGGCACGAGTCCTAGACTTGCAATGAGTGCCGTCATCAACACGGGCCGCAGCCGCCGCTCAGCGCCTTCCTGCACCGCTTGCATTACCGAACGCCCCGCCTCACGCAGTTGATTGAAGTAACTCACCATCACTACGCCATTGAGAACCGCCACCCCAAAAAGAGTGATGAAGCCCACCGATGCGGGCACGGAGAGATAGAGCCCGGAGAGGTAGAGGCTCACCACACCACCAATCATGGCAAACGGAATATTAAGAATAATCAGCCCTGCCTGACGCAGTGAACGAAAGGTGGTGAAGAGCATCAGAAAAATCAACACAATGGCAATCGGCACCACCATCGCAAGCCGTGCTGCAGCACGCTGTTGGTTTTCGAACTGGCCGCCATAGGTCACATAATAGCCTGCGGGTAGGTCGACATTGCTTTCAATCGCATTGCGGATGTCGTCGACAAAACCGACCACATCGCGCCCCTCCACATTGGCCTGAACCACCACCAGCCGCTTGGCGGACTCACGCGAGATCACCACAGGGCCATCCACTTCGAGAATATCGGCCAGACTGCTGAGCGGAATTTTATTGCCGGTGGGAGTCTCCACCAAGAGCGAGGCAATCGCCTGAGGTGAGGTGCGTGCCTGCTCGGGGTAACGCAGTAAAACACCCACGCGCAGGTTCTCTTCGATCACTTCTGTCACGACCTGACCACCTATGGCCACTTCTACCAAGCGGTTAATATCTTCCACGTTAATACCAAAGCGGGCAACCGCTTCGGGGCGAATCTCAATCTGTAGGTAGATCTGCCCCGAGAGTTGCTCGCGAAAAACATCCACCGCCCCCGGTACTACGTTCACTAATGCTTCAATCTGTTTCGACTTCTCCTCCAGCACACTCAGCTCATCGCCATAGAGTTTGATCGCCGTGGCCGCGCGCACCCCGGTGAGCATTTCCGATACCCGCATATCAATGGGCTGGGTGAAGGCGTAGTCGATGCCCACAAAGGCATCCAATTTCTCGCGCAGCCGAGTCTGAAAATCCTCTAGGCTAGCCGTCCACTCTTCTCTCGGTTGGGTGATGAGAAAGTTATCGGTCTGATTCAAATCCATCGGATCCATGCGCAGTTCATCCGCGCCGGTACGCGCCACCACACCGGTCACTTCAGGCAGCGACATCATCGCCTTTTGCATCGGAGCGTCCAATGCCAGCGAATGTTCTAGCGAGATGCTGGGCAGCT
>JALSHQ010000145.1 GCA_026982145.1 Gammaproteobacteria bacterium
ATTGGGGCCGCCAAATGCCATGGTGAGAAACGCTTTCTGTTTGGCTGCTTGGTTGTCCATATCAACATTCTCAAAAAACTTGTTGATGCGCTTATCAGCCAGTACTTTACGGTAAAAGATATCAACCGCAGCATTCACTGCACCTTCACCGCCAATGCGCTCAAAAAGAGAGGCTTTATTTTGAGCCGCTTTCTCTTCAGCGGTAAAGCCTGCAAGAATATCGCTGCGCGTGCTTTCAGCAATGGCAGCGGCTTCTCCAATGAGTTCGCTCGGCACGCCTAACTCTGTGAGGGTTGCACCAAGGTTTTCCATCACGGCATCGAAGTGGCTGTTATTGAGCCCTTTCTCAACCAAGTGGGCGTGGCCTTTGCGCATGTCTTCGCCGGTGTAGTTGTTAGGGCCGCCAAACGCCATGGTGAGGAAGGCTTTCTGCTTGGCTGACTGCTTTTCCATGTCCACGCCTTCAAAGAATTTATTGATGCGATCATCCGCGAGCACTTTGCGATAAAAGACATCGACTGCGGCGTTAACGGCAGCATCGCCGCCAATTCGCTCATAAAGGCTCGCTTGCTTGGGTTCTGATGATCCACCTGAAAAAAACTTTGCAATTGCGCTGAACATATTTTGAATCCTCCATTAGACTCGTAAGATGTATTTAGGATGCTATTCTATATCTTGAGAAGATGTTTTGTAAATAAATTTATTGATAAAAGAAGGGTTATTTTGAAAATCTTAATAAAAACAGTCCGCAAGACCTTCTCAAGTGAGTTTATCTGTCACGCTGATCGAGTTAGGTCTCTTTTTTACGGCATAAGTAGTAGAAACTTAATAGGGAATTGTATTTTTCATTTATACTTTGGCGGGGCTAAAGTGGCCTGAGACGCAAATATGGCCTAAAACTATTCTATTATTTTATTGAGGAACTCACGTGCAAATTGCAGATCAAAAAGTCGTAACGCTGGATTACACGCTCAAAGATGATGAGGGTACGCTCATCGATAGCTCAGAAGGGCGCGGTGATTTCATCTACCTACACGGTGCGCGGAACATTGTTGCTGGCTTGGAAAATGCGTTATTAGGTAAAACCGCAAATGACGAGGTGAGTGTCGCTGTTCAGCCCGAAGAGGGCTACGGTGAACGCGACGATGAGCTGCTGCAGACAGTGCCAAAAGAGATGTTTGAAGAAGAGGCCGAAATTAATGTGGGGATGCAGTTTCATGCGCAGAGCCCAGAAGGTGAGATGATGATTGTGACAGTGGTGGAGCTGGATGGCGATAATGTGGTGATTGATGGTAACCACCCGCTGGCAGGTGTTTCACTTAACTTTGACGTGAAGGTGATCGCTGTTCGTGATGCCAGTGCTGAAGAGCTTGAGCATGGTCATGCCCATGATCCGAACGGCGAGCATCACGACCATTGATGGCGGTGCTTTGCCTGCACTAATCAAGTCAGGGTCGCTTCTACTGTGAGTCCTCCCATGGCAGACCGCCTGAAGCGGAGCGTACCATCATAAGCGGTGACGATGTCATGGGCGATGGCTAACCCTAGTCCGTGGCCGTCGACGCTCTTTTCAATGTTTTCATCAATACGAGTGCCGCGCTGGGTAAGCTGTTGCATCGCCTGCTCACTGCAGCCGGGGCCGTCATCTTCAATGGTCACCACCAAGCCGTGGTCATTTGAGATCGATAACGATACATGGGCGGTGGCCCACTTACAGGCGTTATCCAGTAAATTCCCTAGCAGCTCTAACAGGTCTTCTCTGTCGGCTGAATATTGAATGTCGTTTGCGAGGGTCATATTAATGGTGATGTTTTTTTCTTGATAAATGCGTTGCAGCGCATCGATTAACGGCGGCAACTCTTCTCTAAAATTAAATTTTCCCGCGCAGCTTGCCTTGCCTGCAAGCTGCGCCCGTTTGAGTTCGCGTTCCATCAACTGCTGAATACGGTTAATCGTTTGCTGTAGCTCCTGCTGGAGTTGCGGGGTGGCTGCGAGCTCATCGCGTTCGACCAGTCTTACCAATAGTGCCAGCGGTGTTTTCAGCGCATGAGCCAAGTTCCCAGTGGCGTTTCGTGAGCGCTTTAGGCGTTGTGACATGACACTTAACAACTGGTTAAACTCACGGACTAAAGGGCGTATTTCGGAAGGGACAGTCTCACTGAGTGAGCGTGTTTCTCCCTTTGTTAATAGTGTGATCTCCTCGCGCACCAACTCCAATGGTTTCAAACTGCGTCGTAGAATGGTGAGTTGGGTCATAATAAAAGCGATGGTCGCAATGAGGGTGATGATGCTATAGCCCAGCATGAACTCATTGGTATCTTCTTCAATGTGGGCGACCTCTTCAGCAACCGAAATGGTGATCTGTTTCCCCTGCTTGGTATAGCCACTTTGCCACACCAGTAGCGGCTGCTGCTGAGGCCCTATGGTGTGATATTCGTTCACCTTGCCGGGGGGGAGGAGAGAGGTGGCAAGGTCTTCATCCCACAGCGAGCGTGAACGCAGGATAAGGGGGCCACTCTGGATGCGAAAGTAATGCCCCGAAAAAGGAATGCTATAGACGCTGTTGATACGGCTTTTTTCAGTGCTGATGTTGTCGCTCGTGAACTGCAGTGCGGCGAGTAGGTCTTCGGCATCATGTTGAAGGCGGGACGCGACAAAATCTTCTGCGACATGGCGGATGGTAAATGAAACGGCAACCCACTGTGCGAGTGACAATATCAAAATGCCGAGTGTGAGGCCGATGCTCAGTCGAGATTGTAATGATCTCACAGTGTGGGTTGGCCAAAAATGTAGCCTTGGCCGCGGCGGGTTTTGATCACTTCGTTACCGAGTTTGTTGCGCAGTCGTTTGATGTAAACCTCGATCACATTACTGTCGCGATCACCGTCATATTCATAGACATGCTCGGTTAATCGAGATTTAGAAAGCACCGCGCCGGGATGCATCATCATATAACGCAACAGGCGGAACTCAGTGCCCGTAAGATCAATGCGAGCGCTATCTTTATTGATAACCACTTGGTGCTCTTCATCGAGCTGCAAGCCAGCAACTTGCAACGTACCCGCACCGCCTGTTTGGCTGCGTTTGATCAGTGCGTTGAGGCGTGCCATAAGTTCTTCAATATGAAATGGCTTGGCCAAGTAGTCATCTGCGCCAGCTTTAAAACCATCCACCTTTTCGTGCCATGCGTCACGTGCGGTAAGGATGATAACGGGTACCCTGTTTTTCTGCGCACGCCAGTTTTTCAAGACTTCAAGTCCCGAGCGTTGCGGCAGGCCAAGGTCAAGAATGATCGCATCATAAGGCTCCTCTAAACCCATGAACTCTGCATCAATGCCGTTGTCCGAAAGATCAACGGCAAACCCTGCTTTGTGGAGGTCACGCCTCAGCTGCTGGCTTAATGGTAAGTCATCCTCAACCAGAAGTAGTCTCATGTGCAGTTCCCTTTAGCCATCTCGCTTGCTATTGATAAAGTCACCGCTCTTAGCGTCGTACTTAAGTTCCCAGAGAGTGCCATTACCATCAAGTATTTCGAGTTCATAGATATAGTGGTTATTTTCGCGTTCCAGCTCAATTTCCAGAATGTGACCTGAATGCAGTTGGCGTGCTTTTATGATGATCTGCTCCAGTGGCAAAATCTCCCCTGCCTCTTTTAGTTTGAGCGCCTCATTGTGGTCACTATCGGCCAGTGCATTGCCACTGATAATCGATGCAGCCAGCGCGAGCGCTAGATG
>JALSHQ010000146.1 GCA_026982145.1 Gammaproteobacteria bacterium
CCCTACTTGAAAAACGATCTGGTGAGCGCAGCGGCGGTGAAGGATATCGCTATCGATGGTGCCAAAGTGACATTGAAAATTGAGCTTGGTTTTCCGGCCGCCGGTTATGCTCAGCCGTTGGCGCAGGCGCTGCGTGACCAAGTGGCCGCACTCGATGGGGTGACTGATGTGGTGATCGAAATCGGCAGTAAGATCATCAGCCACTCGGTGCAGCGTGGCATCAAACCTCATAAAGGGATTAAGAACATCATCGCGGTGGCTTCGGGCAAGGGCGGGGTGGGTAAGTCTACGACATCGGTTAATTTGGCGTTGGCACTTGCGGCAGAAGGGGCGCGCGTTGGCATTCTCGATGCGGATATTTATGGTCCCAGCCAGCCCCGTATGTTGGGCGCCACGGAGAAGCCGCAGACCGAAGATGGCAAAACAATGTTGCCGGTGGTTTGCCACGGGATCCAGTCAATGTCGATTGGTTACATGATCGAAGAAGATAACCCGATGATCTGGCGTGGCCCGATGGTGACGCAGGCGCTGGAACAGCTATTAAACGACACCCAATGGGATAATCTCGATTATCTGGTGATCGACCTGCCACCTGGCACCGGCGATGTGCAGTTGACATTGGCGCAGAAAATTCCGGTGAGCGCCTCGGTGATTGTGACCACGCCGCAGGATATTGCACTGCTGGATGCACGCAAGGCGCTGAAGATGTTTGAGAAAGTTGAAGTGCCTGTGCTGGGTGTGATCGAAAATATGAGCACCCATATCTGTTCTGAATGTGGCCATGAAGAGCACATCTTTGGTGCGGGTGGTGGTGAGCGGATGGCCGCTGACTACGGGGTTGAGTTGCTGGGGTCGCTGCCGCTCGATATCACCATTCGTGAAAATGCAGATGGCGGCTTGCCTAGTGTGGTGGCTGACCCTGAGGGCGCTATTGCACAGAATTATCGTGACATTGCGCGCCGCATCGCTGCGGGGCTCTCACTGCAAGGGAAGGATTACAGTACGGCATTCCCTAACATCGTGGTGCAAAATACTTAAATATTACTGGTAAAAGTGCGCGCGGTTTTCTGAAGCTAAGCAGTTAAAAAAGCAGAGGCACATGATATGAGCATTAAGTCTGATAGATGGATTCGCCGTATGGCGCAAGAGCACGGCATGATAGCGCCTTACGAGCCGGGGCAGGTGAGAGAAAATGAGAATGGTCGCATCGTCTCTTATGGCACCTCAAGCTATGGCTACGATATTCGCTGTTCTGATGAGTTTAAAATTTTTACTAATATTAATTCTGCGATTGTTGACCCGAAAAATTTTGATGAAGATAGCTTTGTCGATGTGAAATCTGATGTCTGCATCATCCCTCCTAACTCTTTTGCGTTGGCGCGCACGGTTGAATATTTCAGAATTCCGCGCAGCGTGCTGACCATCTGTCTTGGGAAATCAACCTATGCGCGCTGTGGCATCATCGTCAACGTGACGCCGTTTGAACCGGAGTGGGAAGGGCACGTGACACTGGAGTTTTCAAACACCACCCCCTTGCCGGCCAAGATCTACGCGAATGAGGGGGTGGCGCAAGTGATTTTCTTTGAGTCTGATGAAGAGTGCGAAGTGTCGTATAAAGATCGTGGTGGAAAATACCAAGGGCAGGAAGGCGTTACCCTGCCAAAGACTTAAAGTCTTTGGTTATAGGGGGTTCGCGGCTATTCCCTCGATTTTTTTGATCTCAAGGGTGATAAATTCATCTTCACTTTTCCCCTGTTTTATCCGTACCGGAAGATAATGCAGTGACTTGGCAAACCAAATGGTGGTTTTGCGTTTGCTGTTTGCAGCACGCTCTCTTTTGAGTTTGATAGTTTCCAACTTACCCATCGGCGTGTCGATGGTCTCGCTGCCTAATAATATAAATCGATAGTGCTTTAATATGCCGCCATCGGCAACCGGGTATTCAAAGTGTTTTTCGCCTGCTTGCAGGTCAAGCATCAACTGTAGTTGATATGAGAGCTTATCTTGAGTGCCAAGGGGGATCTCCATTTTCCATGCGTCACCGTTGATGGCGTTGGAGACACTTTTTTTTGCCCAGTCAAAATTGAGCTTGGCGGTGCGCGCGCGTTTGCCACCTTGGCGGTCATATAGATAATTCTGTGGTTGTATCGTGTTGCTATCAAGCGTAAACGTGGTGCGCTCGGTAATTTTGTCTTTGATAAAGAGCGCGGCGAGTCCGGTCGTTTTTGAGTAAGACTCAAAAACAGTAGCGCCATCTTCCTGCGTAGTCGCTGTGCGCTTAACTTCGCCAATCTTCATGTTGTCATTACGCAATAATTCGTAATGGGCGATGAAGGGGGGGATTTCGACAGGTTGCTCTGGCACCTCTGCATAGAGCAGGGAGCTAGTGAGCAGCCACCCCCCTGCGAGGGCGCTGCTGAGAGCAGATTTAAGCGTGACTGAACTGTCCATCAATCAGCGGTTAGACTGACCCATATTCTGCTTGGTAGTCACGGATGCGCGCAAGTACACTCGCCAGTTCAGGTTTTCCGCTGAGGTAGGTGAGGAGTGTGGAGAGCGTGGCGATGCTGGTGACTTTAATGTCGTGTTGCTGCTCAATCTCCTGAATGGCAGAGGTTTTCCCCTGCCCCCGCTCCTGCCGGTCGAGCGCAATGGTCACGCCGGCCATCGATGCGCCCGCATTTTCAATGATGGCAACGGATTCTCGTACGGAGGTACCGGCCGAGATGACGTCATCGATAACCAGTACTTTACCTTGGAGTACGGCACCGACAATCATGCCGCCTTCGCCATGATCTTTCGCTTCTTTGCGATTGAAGGCAAAAGGGATATCGCGCTGGTGCTGTTCTTGTAGCGCGATAACCGTTGAGACCGCGAGGGGAATGCCTTTGTAGGCGGGGCCGTAGAGCATATCGAACTCGACGTTATCGCTGATGATCGCTGCGGCATAGTATTGCCCAAGGCGGGAGATGCTCGCGCCGGTATTGAATAGCCCGCTGTTGAAAAAATAGGGGCTGATGCGCCCCGATTTTAGGGTGAATTCACCAAAGCGGAGCACGCCGCTATCGATCACAAAGTCGAAAAAATCGCGCTGAAAATCCTGCATGTTACTTTCCTTCTGTGGTTACAGTGCTCATTGTAACCATCATAGGCAGAAGGGGGAAACGATTGTTTAGTGAAAATGCCTCCCCTGCTATAGGGAGGGCGGTGAAGCATGGGGGTTAATAAGGGGGTTGTGCATGTTTTAATCGGGCGGGGTACAGCTTTGTAGCGTTTTACGCATTATCTCGAGTGCAGAGGTCTGTTTTTCAAGTTCTGATATCTGTTGATTGAGTGTTTTAAGTTGGCCTTCAAGATTGTTTTTCGACTCTTTGATTTTACTCAACGTCTCCATGTATTTATCAATGCTGGTGCGTTTTTCCTGAATCTGGATGACCAATGGGTTGATGAGTTCTTTGAGCCAGGCATCTGCTTCGCGATTGGCGTTGCCAAAGGTGTTACGCACATGACTGACCAGTGAGATGAAAAACTTTTTGACGACAAAACTCTGCTCGGCCATGGTGGAAATAGGGCTGTTACGAAACTCTTCGGCCTTGACTGCAAGCTGATCCAACTCTGCAATATGAGCTTGGATGTTGAATTTCGTCGCCTTATGACTTTTAAGGCCATGCTCTTCGTGGAACTTCAGATAAATGCCTTCAATCAGTTTGTGGATCTCATCCGCGTGGCGTTC
>JALSHQ010000147.1 GCA_026982145.1 Gammaproteobacteria bacterium
CCAGCATCGAACCACCCACTGAAAAGTCCAACATGTTAGCACCGACATAAACACCCACGATGCCACCCACTAGCGGCATCAGCACACCAAAGGCAGCCAACACGATACCAACCTGTTTAAAATCACCAATACGTCGCGCAGCTACCATTCCCATGTCAAACAGAAATAGACATAACACACCCATGAAAATTTCATCGATGAATGGCTTAAGCTTATCCATTCCAGACGGATCTGCAATCGCGCCAATAATCATCGAGCCGATCAACACCACCACACTGCCATTGGTAAAGGCATCGCGCAGCATCTCTTTAAAATTGCTCTTTTCTGTGCTCGACTCATCAGGTGAGCTCTTAACAACGCCTTCACGAGCGGCCAATGTATGGCGGGCCTTGGCAGCCAGAATCAAGCCAACCACAATCGCAGGTGACTCCATTACCGCCAGCATTATCAGCGGATATGTCTCATATTCAACATTTAAGTTATCTAGGTAGGCAATTGCGGTCAGGAATGTACCCGCACTCACCGAACCATAATGGGCGGAGATAGCAGCAGCATCCAGAGGATTCACCTTACGCGTAGCAATCAACGCGAGATAACCAACGATAGGCAACGTAAGACCGAGTATCAATGCCCAGATAATCGACTGAAAAGCAACCGCCATGTCAGCTTTGGCCAACTCATAACCACCATGCAGGCCAATCGCCATCAATAGATAGATAGATAAAACTTTTGCTAAATCAGGTGGAAATTTTAGGTCAGATTTAATCAACCTAGCAATAACACCCAACGCAAAAAATAGCACTGCGGGTAGTAATAAACTACTCAAATTCATGCCTTAAATCTCCGTTTACTCATAACCATGGACTGTAATTTTCAACCACATTGATTGATACACACAAGCCCAGAGCTTAATGTGACTCGGTATTGATAACGTGATTGATGACTAATTAGTCAGGCCATACTCGGCGAGATGAAAATCCCGTTGCGGCGGCTTTTTTAACGCGAGCTGCCGGTGCTTTTTTAGCGGCTTTAGGCGCAGCCGCTGATTTAGTTTCAGTAGCAGTCGGTGTTGCTGTTTTTTCAACTACGTTCTGAGGTTTTTTCTTTATACTCATATCATATACTCCTAAATTAAAATACGCCCAAGGTCTAACTAGCGTCGATTGTTCGTGGTGATGACGGCACCAACTCATCTAGCATCTCGGCGTAACGCTTAATGTTTTCGTTGACTTCACTCTCTTCTTCTTCAGATTTAAGTGTTATCGACACATGGGTGCGCCCAAAACTCATATCAGGATAGTAATCTTCTTTCTCAGCTAACTCTGCTGCGAGATCAAGAAAATCACGTGTGTCGTCATAACTATCAAACTCAAAGCGGCGCTCAAGGCGCACTGGGCGTTTGCGTACTTTCCAGTTATTACTCATGGGGTTCCCGTCTTATTTCTCTGCAGGCAATTGTTCGCCCGCAATTCCCTGCCACCACTGATGTATGCCAGTAGCATGCTGCTGCTCTTCTTTCAGAAGCGCTTCAAAAAAGATTCGGTTTTCATGATCCTGCTCACGCTGACAATACTGCACGGCCTGGGCATAAAAGTTGACAATCTCTGTCTCTAAATTAAAGGTGTGTTGGATCAACTCAGAGAGCGACCCATCGAGGCGGGCTGGCCTCAAACTACTTGCAGACGGTGCCACACCAACGGCCAGCATTCGACCGATAATCCGCTCTGCATGTTCCATCTCTTCTTGCGCCTCAAGACGAAATTTATCTCCGACTTGCGGCATACCGCGAAGCGACAACATCCGAGCCAAAGAGAGATACTGCTGAACGGCGGAAAATTCAAAACTTAACGCTCGCCCTAGGTATCCAAATATCACTGGATCTTGTGTCATCAACTACGTTGCCTACGACTTAATGAATCGAGCCGGGCGTAGCAAAAGCACTACACCCAGCTCTTATCAAATTATGCGGTACCTAGAACAGGCTCTACTTCTTTGTGTGGACGCGCAATGATGTGTGCTGCAACTAAACCATCACCAACACGTTCACAAGCATCAGCACCCGCACGAACGGCTGCGTTTACTGCTCCAGTTTCACCGCGAACCAAAATGGTGACGTAACCGCCGCCCACAAATTCACGACCAATCAGGCGTACTTCTGCTGCTTTGGTCATTGCGTCTGCTGCTTCGATTGCAGGAACCAGACCACGAGTTTCAATCATTCCTAGTGCGATACCGTATGTGTCATTTGCCATGATAATTCTCCTCTATGGATTAAGTTTAAAATTACAGAGTGCGGTTTGAATCGATGTTCATTGTCAATACAGGCTCAACTTCTTTGTGAGGACGCGCAATGATGTGTGCCGCAACTAAGCCATCACCAACACGCTCACAGGCATCAGCACCCGCACGAACGGCCGCGTTTACTGCGCCTGTTTCGCCACGAACCAGAATCGTGACATAACCACCACCCACAAATTCACGCCCAACCAAGCGAACTTCAGCCGATTTAGTCATTGCATCCGCAGCTTCAATAGCTGGAACCAAGCCGCGTGTTTCAATCATACCTAACGCAATACCGTATTCATTTGCCATTTTATATCTCCAGTTAGTTTGTCTTAAAATTCGTACTCGTTGAGAGTCGTTGCTCTATTTCATGCAGAAGCCGGTTATTCAGCTTCGTCCCAAAAATCTATAATTCCGCATATCGTCAAATCAGTGATGATATGAACCCTTTCTTGACCCAGCGCTTGTCGCGCAGCTGAACCACTTACCGCATAGACCCAATTACCATCGCATGTGCCTATCGTATCTACCGCGACTTGTATCTTACCTTTCTGATCTCGTAAGATCCGCAAAGGCAGTTTCTCCATTCCAGGATGGCGATCAGTACAGACCAATGTCCCATCCACCTGAAATATATTCACTTAACTGTCCGGATCCCAGTTGTCGATAATACCGACGATGGTGAGATCTGAAGGATACTCTTTGGACCCTGCGGCTTCTCGCGCAGCAGAACTCCCGACACAAAGCACCCAATCGCCTGGTGATGCACCCACAGAATCAACCGCAACAAGTTTTGAACTGCCATCCAGAACAACTTGCAGATGTTTATGCTTCATCGTTTCGATGCGATTCGTTGATACTAATGGCTTTATAACCTGACAAATCTTCATTAGTGCCCTCTCCCTGCTACGCTAGGCTGTGTTGAGCCACCGACGACTTCAATACTGTTATCAGCCGAGCAGTCACGCACAACCAGCATGGTATGTATCAAGCCCTGTTGAGTTTGTTGAGGAAAACGCGCTGCTAGGGCTTGCTGTAAACACTCAACTTTAGCAACCGCTCTCGCGCGTGCACCGGGCACATTGCCATGATAGTCATAACGAATCACGACGGGTGCAGGCAAACCGCGTTTCATATTCAAACCTGTAAAAATCTTTATGCCGACATCGACATCTATTGCATTTTGCTCAACGGTTTTTAGATAAGCAAAATAGGTCAGATTGCGCAGTTGAACCTCTTCAAAACCAACCCCCATACCGATAAATCGTTCCTGGTGGCCAATATCGCTGTAGCAACCGTTAAAGTTGTTACGCACATAATCAATTTGTGAAATATTATTGAGCAGTAAACGCGCCATGAATTTCACCAAGCCTTTATGATAAGCATGGCTAGTTGCAGGGGTCTTCTGTTCAATCAATTCACTAATAATATTTTCGCTGTCACCTGCGTT
>JALSHQ010000148.1 GCA_026982145.1 Gammaproteobacteria bacterium
ATCCTCAATCAACCAGATATCACGATTACCCAAAACTTTACGGATACGGCCTAGCCGCTCGGGGATGCCAAACAGACTCACCGCGATGACGGCACAAGTTTGTGCCGTCATGTTTTCAGCTAATGCATTCAAATCCATCCAACAGCGATCCGCCTCAAGATCAACCAGAACCGGTCGCGCACCAGCGTACAGCACAGCGCTCACTAATTCAGGGCAGGCATAAGCAGGAAGTAACACTTCAGGGCGCTCAAAGTTTGAGCGCTGGACAGCCGCAAGAACAACCGCGGCCAACGAGGCAGCCCCAGAATTAAAGAAGTAGGTATCCGCAGGGAAGTAGCTGACAATGCCACTTGCGCCATCTGAATAGCTGTGGCAATCAATTTTATTACCGGCGGGGGGAAGCTGAAAAAACATTACCGCTCTGATGGCGTCCAGGTCGTCATCCGCTCACCACTGAAAAACTTAATCGTTGCAAAAGCAATCGCAATATTCACCTGCACAAAGAAGTAAGGGATCTTAATAAGCGTGTGATTGCGCAACTCTCTTGAAAATGCACCCGCCACCACCAGAGCGTAAAACCCTACCTGAGCCGCCAAAGCGGTAGCAAAAAACCAGTGCTGCATACTAAGAAAGATAGAGACAAACAGCAACAACGCCATAAACCACGGCACCGCCCAGCGCAAAACTTTATGGCTCCAAACCTGAAATGAAAACAGCCCCATTTTAAATGGGTTCAACACTTCCGAATGACGAGATATGGCAGTAATCCCACGAATAATGGTGCGCAGTTTACGCCGGTACTCAAGCCCGGGGTCTTTAACATCACGATAGATCCCTACGACATCTGAAACAGAGATCGCGATGAATCCTAGTTTTGCACAGTTCAATGCCGTATTAAAATCACTGGGGGAGGCGATATCCCACGCTTCACACACTTGCTTTCGAGCCGCAAAAAAAGAGCCGCTCAAACCGACCAGCCCGGCGCGCTGAGACTCCAACCGACGCAGCCACATCTCATACTTAACATAAGCACCTTCGCCCGCGACAGTGCCATCCTGACTAATAAAGCGGTCTTCACTTGAAACTGCGCCAACGAGAGGGGCATCAAAATAACGCGCTAATTTCACCAATGCGTCTGATTCAATTTTCGTAGCCACATCTGAAAAAACCAAGATATCGCCCTTGGCGACTTGAATCGCGCACAACTGTGCATACTCTTTTCCTTTACGCTCATCCGCCCTGACCAAACGAACACCATACTGATGATAAGCAGCGACAATTTCATCTGTGTTATCTTCAGAGCAATCAGAGGCTACGATCACTTCTAACAGCTCATCTGGATAATCAATGGCCAACGTATTTTCCAGTTTCTCCTGAATTCGTGCTTCTTCATTGTGCGCAGTCACGATAAGCGTCATGCGAGGTAATACGTTCTTCGATATTTCAGGTGGACTAGATTTGCGCGCGGGAATGACCTTTAAAATTAGAGGATAGATAAAGTAACTAAAACAGCAAAAAAAGGCAGATAGAAAAAAAATAGTTTTCATTAGTAAGCAGTAAGTTCACAAATTAAGTAAAATTTTTCGGCCGAAAAGACTCATTATTAAAGCAATATATTAGCGATGGGGGAATATCATTTTCAAAATAAAAGTAGGCGTCATCTTCTTTATCAATTTACGCGCGCTGCTTGGCATAAGATCAAAAAATCTGTCGAGCAAACGCGAAAATCTTCCGCGAATGCTGCTCGAATTAAGCTTTTTATCGAACCCAATGTCTTTTTCGCTCAATGTCAGCACAAAAAAATCACCCACTCTCTTTGCCGTCAATGCTGATCTATTTTCATAATCCGAGTAGTCAACAACAATATGAGGAATATCAAACTGCGCTACGATTTTCTCCGCAAATGCCATATGATGTTCGATGCGACGAAATGCGGCCTGTTTATCATCCCCATTTAAGTCGCTCCACTTTAATCGCAAAAAACTCTGGTAAATTTCTTCTGGGTCTCTTTTTAGTAGGATTACCTTCGTATTATGCTCTTTTATTAACGGCCACCAGTAGCCGAGCGTGTAACACAAACACGGGTCTTTCCATAGCCAAGGTTCACGACCACTAAAACTCTCGACCAGTACTCGATGACGCTCAGCATGAGGCAGCGTTGAAATGCTACTCGCTTGCTGTTCTGTGATCGCGGCCCCCAACCATGTATTGTCATACGGGAAACCCGCAGCATTGAGGATTTCTCTATTGCACTGCTTTAACGCTTCAGCCTCCCAAAAACCATGCGGGTTAAATTCGCTAGCTTGCTGAAGCTGCGTCGTTTCATCTTCAGTGACAAAATAGCCACTATTCTTAAAGAAAGTAGCTGTCAAGCTCGTACCGGAACGTGGAGCACCAACAATAATGGCATTGTAGCTCATTAACTTTTATTGTCTTCCCCCAGATTAACAATATCTGGTTTTCTATATAAATGTATAAATCGATCCGTTTTCCTCATGACCTCTTTCTTCCAAATATCTAGCTGATAGTTATCATTTGGGTTTCGCAATACATCCAGTGCTTTTTCGAACTTGAAACCAGCACTTTCAATATCCTGCTTTGCCCACGCTTCATCAATGCGATGTAATTTTGCAGCGCTCTCCTTCCCAGTGCCAGGCTCCGCTGCATGGTCAATAATCAACAACGCACCGCCCGGCTTTAGTGCTGCCCAGATTTGATCAAAAAACTCATCCCTTTTTGCCTCAATCACTGGGTCTTCACGCGGCACATAGATGTCGTGGTAACTCAAACCGATAAAGAGCATGTCTACATCGCTAGGAAGTTTCATATCAGCAAATTCACTATCGAGGCGCACTACATTGCTCAAGCGTCCATCTCTTAAACGATCCTCTAGCTCCTCAGTAGAAAAGCGTAGGAAGAGCGAGTTATTTTGCAGATAAACTTTTCCTTGATCGCCGACAATATAATTAAACAACTCGCTGTAATAACCGCCCCCGCCGAGTAGGTCAACCACAACCTGTCCGGGTTTCACACCTGAAAACTGTAGAACATCCAATGGCTTCCGGTTTTTATCTCTCGCCCTGTCATCTGCATAGCGCTCAGGCTGGTGAATCGACTGCTCTTCAATCGATAAACCATCAAGGTCTTTAGAGCACCCAACAAGAAACATCGTCACTGTAATGAGCGCTATTTTCGTTCGACGTAATATGCTGACAGCCATCATTGACCCCCTTTTACCTTTAAATGCATGAATAATAATTTAAGTAATCGTACATCATAATATATTGGCTTCGAACATATGTAATAAAAAATCAAAAACTGTCATTTTAGTCACACAATAGCCATTTTAAACCGCATTCTTATACAATTTAGGTACAATGAAAACCTTTATAAGACTCACTCAATGCCTAGCGCCCAAAACCATATCAGATATGACTCAGATTACTATCCATGAATGGAGTGCAGAGCAGTTCCTGAACAGCCAAAACGAATGGAATAACTTGTTGGTTCAAAGTGCTTCTGACCCGCTATTCATGAGCTGGGAATGGCAAAGCACTTGGTGGCAGGTTTTTTCTGAACCTAAGAACATGCAGCTGCAGCTGCTAGCGGCGACTAACGATGAAGGCAAGCTCGTCGGCTTGGCGCCTCTTTATCTATCGACAGGAAAAACAAAAAAGGTCATTACTACCCGCCAGCTGCAGTTCATTGGCAATCGCTGGCGCGGGAAAGCCA
>JALSHQ010000149.1 GCA_026982145.1 Gammaproteobacteria bacterium
GCGATGTTGCCTGCACAACCGCCAAACTCACGGCGCATGTCGGGCACCAGAAAAGAGACATTCAGCATGTGTACCTTGTCTGGCAAGATATGGTTTTTAAACTTGTCATGAAACACCATGATGGTGTCATAGGCGTAAGAACCACAGATAAGTGCTGACATTAAAATCCCCTTAAAAAATTAAGTTTCGGTATCACGCCAGACGATATCAAGCTCTCGTGCGGCGCGCACATCATCGAGCCTGCGCGAGGGTAACGTGTAGGGTGCGCCTTTGACCATGGCCGCTTCGGTCTCCGCCTCATGCTGTATTTTGGCCATCGCATCGATAAAACCATCAAGCGTTGCTTTATCTTCTGTTTCAGTAGGCTCAATCAAAAAACACTCTGGCACCAGCAGTGGAAAATAGGTGGTGGGCGCATGGTAACCGTAATCCAGCAGCCGCTTTGCAAAATCCATTGCCGTGACATCCAGTGTTTTCGCTTGCCGTTTCAGCGTCACAATAAACTCATGCGTGGCGCGACGCGATGGGAAGGCAAGGTCAAAACCGCGCTTCTGTAACTCTACCATGATGTAGTTGGCGTTCAGCACCGAGTATTCAGCCACGCGCGGCATCCCCTCTCGCCCCAACAGGCGTGCATAAATATAGGCACGCATCAGCACCCCGGCATTGCCGCCAAAGGCGGATAGCTGCCCGATACTTTGGGGGCGCT
This sequence comes from Gammaproteobacteria bacterium, assembly GCA_026982145.1. Lineage (GTDB taxonomy): Bacteria > Pseudomonadota > Gammaproteobacteria > SZUA-140 > SZUA-140 > SZUA-76. The sequence goes on from JALSHQ010000149.1 coordinate 710, forward strand.
CTTTTTTAGTTAACCAGTGGTACTGCGCGCCATTAAAGCCCACCATCGGCACTGGCAAAAATGGCAATAAGCGATCACTCACCCCTACCGGCCCGGCACCCGGCCCACCGCCACCGTGCGGAGTTGAAAATGTTTTGTGCAGATTCATATGGATCACATCAAAACCCATGTCGCCAGGGCGCACTTTGCCCAGAATCGCATTGAGGTTGGCACCATCGTAATAGAGCAGGCCGCCAGCATCATGCACGATCTTCGCGATCTCGGTAATGCGACGCTCAAAGACCCCAACCGTTGAGGGGTTGGTCAACATAATGCCCGCGGTCTGCGGCCCCACCGCGGCTTTCAACGCATCGATATCGATGTCACCATCAGCTTTAGTGGGAATCTCTTTAACCTTGTAGCCGCACATCACAGCCGTGGCTGGATTGGTGCCGTGCGCGGCATCGGGGCAGATCACTTCGCAGCGCGCATCATCACCCCGTGCGTCGTGATAGGCGCGAATCATCGCCATCCCGGCAAATTCGCCCTGCGCCCCCGCCATCGGTGTGAGTGAGACCGCTTGCATGCCGGTCACCTCTTTCAGCATCTCTTGCAGCTCATACATGCAAGTCATAAAGCCCTGCCCGGTTTCAACCGGCGCAAGCGGATGGTGGTTAAGAAAACCCGGCAACATCGCGAGCGTATTACAGGCACGCGGGTTATATTTCATGGTGCAAGAGCCCAGCGGGTAAAAATGGGTATCGATCGAGAAGTTTTTTTGCGACAACCGAGTAAAGTGGCGCACCGCCTGCATTTCGGAAACTTCCGGTAACATCGGCACCGTTTTACGCAGCAGTGATGCAGGTATTACGGGGCTTCCTTCAACCGCTCGAGGTGCTTGGCAAGGGTTGCTGCGGCCAGGTTCTGATTTCTCAAAAATCACGCCATCTTGCCCGTTTTCGATGTGGCTCTGCATAGTGTTACTCATGCGGCACCCCCTTTAAGCGTCTGCATCACGCGGCTCAAGGCGTCACGATAGGCGCTGATGTCGGCCGTGGTTTTGGTCTCTGTTGCACAGACCAGCAGCGCCTCGCCGAGTGCGGGGTAGTCGGCGCTCAGATTAAAGCCGCCCAGCACCCCTTCAGCCAGCAGCGCATCAAGCACCGCATCACTCGTCACGCCACTGAGTTTGATCACAAATTCATGAAAGTTAGGCGAAGCGAAGGCGATCTCGACCCCTTCAATGGTGGTCAGTTGCTCACTCAACTGCTGTGTGTTCAGGTGCGATGTGGTGGCGACACGCGCTAAACCCTCTGCCCCCAGCAGGGTCATGTAGAGGGTCGCCGCCGCCACCACCAACCCCTGATTGGTACAGATATTCGAAGTCGCTTTGGAGCGGCGAATGTGTTGTTCACGCGCTTGCAGTGTTAGCGCAAAGCCGGGCTTGCCATCAGCATCTACGGTGCGACCCACAATACGGCCGGGCATCTGCCGCACATGATTCAAGTTGCAGCACATGAAGCCGAAATAGGGGCCGCCACCCGCCAGCGGCACCCCTAATGGCTGCCCTTCACCACAGACGATATCAGCCCCTTGCTCGCCCCACTCACCCGGCGGGGTGAGCAGTGCCAGCGAAGTGGGGTTTACCACGGCGACCACCAACATACCGCGTGCGTGCGCCCAGTCCGTTAGGCCACTGACTTCTTCCAGCACCCCAAAGAAGTTGGGCTGAGGAATCACCAGCGCGGCAACATCGCCCGGCTCTACAGGCAGTGAGGCGAGATCAATGCAACCTGCATCGTGTTGATAATCGATCAGCTCCAGCGTGATGCCCTGATTTTCAACAATGGTCTGCACCACACGACGATAACTTGGGTTGACCGTGGCGGGCATTAAAATACGTTTGGATTTTGATTTTCGATTGGCGCGCACCGCCATCAACACCGCCTCTGCAAGGCCAGAAGCCCCATCGTAAAGCGATGCATTGGAGGCTTCCATCGCGGTGAGGTGCGCCATCATGCTTTGATATTCATAGATCAGCTGCAGCGTGCCCTGGCTCGCCTCGGCTTGGTAAGGCGTGTAGGCCGAGTAGAATTCGCCACGCGTTACAATCTCCCAGATCGCTGCCGGGATGTGGTGCTCATAAGCGCCCGCACCGATAAAGCAGAGCGGCTGCGCCCCCGCTGCGCGCGCGTGCATCAGGCGCGACATCTCCATCTCATTCAGTCCGGCAGGCACTTGGTCTAAGATGCCTATGCGTAGTTCCACCGGGATTTCGTCAAACAGCGCATCTATATCGCTAGCGCCAATTGACGCTAACATCTGCTTAACATCTGTTTCAGTATGAGGGATAAAAGGCATAACTTAAAAACTCTGTGGCGCTACGTTAAAGAGAGGATTGGCGCTTAATTGGGCGTTAAGCCCGAATTAAACGGGAGCAGAAATTCTGAATAGAGCCGGATTGAATATGAACTCAACCCAGCTTAATCGTCACTGTCGCTATTGAGTTCAATATAACCGTCAGCAGACAAGAGCTCATCCAACTCACTGCGATCTGTCGCTTTGATAGTAAATAGCCAGCCATCACCGTAAGGGTCTCGATTTACAAGTTCTGGGCTATCCTCTAGCGTCTCGTTAATCTCCACCACCTCACCACTCAGCGGACTGTAGACATCCGAGGCTGCTTTAACTGACTCGACAACCGCGCACTCATCATGTGCATTTAATGCCTGACCCACTTCGGGCAGCTCAATAAAGACCATGTCACCCAAAAGCGCTTGTGCATGGTCGCTAATGCCGATGCGATAAGTGTCGTCGTCTATGACTTCAACCCACTCATGGGATTGGGCATATTTCAAATGAGAAGGGGCGTTACTCATAGTGGTTCCTTAAAAAATATTGCGGCTTATAGTCGCAAAAAATAGTTATTCAAAACAGGCTTTACCATGCCTCACAAACGGCGGCTTCACCACGCGTGCGGGCAGCTGCTTGCCCCGCATCTCAACCAACACACCACCTTCGACATCAGAGCGAACACG
>JALSHQ010000150.1 GCA_026982145.1 Gammaproteobacteria bacterium
GTTCACTAAGAGCATCGCTGAAGTCGGCGCCCCCACGAAAGTCATCGTCAAAGGGAAACGTGAAGCCGTCGCCATGTACGAAGTGTTAAGCGTTACCAACCCTGATTACCTCAAAATACCAGAGCGAGAAATAAGGCGCAGCCCACGCGTTGACGTCAATATCCCTTTCAAGTTTCATATCTGTGAGGGAAAGATCATCACTTCAGAACAATATGTTGGCCGCATCTCAAATATCAGCACAGGGGGCATGCTTGCCTACAGTGATGTGCTGGTTGAACCTCACTTTTTTGTACGGTTTACACTCGACTTCAATCTTCCTGGGCTCGAGTGCAATGATATTTACGGAAAAGTATTAAGCGTCACAAAAACAGAAGAGAGCTACGAAATGAGTATTGAATTCACTATTATCGATGCTGAAGATAGGCACTCTATTCAGGATCTGGTCAATAACACTTTGGCCGCCATACAAAGAGAAAAGCACAGCACGCTTTAGCCTGAAGCATTCATTTATTTTTGGGGTGATTAAAGCACTTGAGGCCACATCTGGAATGTAGCCCCAAGTGAGCAGATTGAAAGTATACTTGGGTTACCCTCGTGCCAGCTCTTTCAAGCGAGATGCCATCGGCGGCACTTCTTCTGAGTCTATATAGACATCCAATAAGAGCGGCCCACCATCTTCAAGCAATGAAGGGATATCCAATGCATCTAGCGCCGCAGCATTTTTCACCGTGACCCCTCTTGCGCCAACAGCACGTGCCATCATCGCAAAGTCAACTGCTGGCAGTTCAAAGCCAATCTCTTCTGCCCCACCGATGCGCTGACCATGCTTTACCATGCCGTAAGCGTTGTCATTCAGAATCACAAAAATAACAGGAAGCTGCTGTTCAACAGCGACTGTAATCTCTTGGCCACTCATCAAGTAGCTCCCGTCACCGGTAATACAAACCGCAGGTGCTTTATTCTGGGCGCAAGCTGCACCAACGGCCGCCCCTATCGCCCACCCCATTGAGCCAAAGCTCATCGATGTTTCATAATTCGAAGCGAAATTTAGGTGAAGATAATGCGTCGCCCAAGCCCAAGAGTTCCCAGCATCGACATGGTAACGTGTTGCCTCTGAAAACATCGCAGGTAATTTCTTCATCAGGTACTGAGGTTTAACGCGTGCCTGCTTATCTGGCTGATTAATCGCGGTCGTCAACGCAATATTATTGCGATGCTCACTCTGCGCCATGCCCGTGCTTTCGAGTAGATGCCGCTGACCTTTAGCGCGTGCGCTTAAAACATGGTTGTCGATGAGCTGTCGCTTAGTCAAATAACCTTTGAAGTCAGAAAATATTTTTTTCAGGCTGCCATACAGTTGCAAGTGAGCTAACTCAGAAACCAACCCGTCAGCAATGGAGTGGTTAATATAGAGCATTTTCTCGATAACAGCGGCATTATCACACAGGCTTGCTGTTTCAAATGGATTCAAGTTACTACCAATCGCAACGATGTGATCGATCTCATCTCCCGATAAAATATCTTCGGCCTGGCGATGACCTGCGAACCCGAGCACACCTCGGTACAACGGATGATCTGCCGCCACGGCCCCTTTTGCAGTCGATGTGGTCACGATCTCTGCACCCAGCAACTCAGCACACGCCACAATTTCATCTGCACATGAAAGGCTCTCCTGCCCTAGCAGGAAGAGCAGTTTCTTGCCATCAGCAGCCAATTTACAGAGCGCCTTAAAGCTCTCTTGGTCATACCCTTCGCTTCCTTTTGGTTTAAAGCTTACGGCTGCATCTGGAAGTTCATCTTCAACGATTTGATCCCAAATCTCCATGGGAATACTCAAGTGCACCGGTCCATAAGGGTAGGTATACGCACGCTTTACTGCTTTCATTAACTTATATTTAAGCTGCCCAACATGCGTCACCATTGAGTTATAGCGTGTGCACTTCGAGAGCATAGTGACAATTGAGATAGCATCATCAGAGGAGTCCTGAAAATCATGCCGACCAAAACTGGACATTGATGTTTGAGGAGTCAAAATCAACATCGGTATTTTATCCATATAAGCTGAAGCGATGCCTGTGATCATATTGGTTGAACCCGGCCCTGTTGTCGCGCAACAAACTGCAAGACGGCCACTCTCTCGCGCATATCCATCCGCCATGAACACCGCTCCCGCTTCGTGGCGCGATGTAATGAGCTGGATTTGGTCGCCTGATTTATGATTACGTTGCTGGCGCGAGATAGCGTCAAATAGCGGCTCAACAGCACCACCAGGAATGCCAAAAATAGTATCAACCTCTATTTGCATAAAATATTCGATAATATAATCTGCAGCCGTTCGACTTCGATACGCAGGAAATACCAGCTCATTAGTTCTATTCAAATTGTTCACATTTAACCCCAGACATCGTTAAGTATCATGCTAAAGCGCACTGGGTGTGTGCTTTGAGGCGTCAACCGTTACACCACCCATCGCCTTCTGAAAATTCTCAATCCAGATATCTGCAATAAATTTCAGTACTTTAACAAAATAATCATATGATTTTTATACATCTATTAATCTGGTGTCGACTTATCTGAAAAATGTTCAGGAATGGGATCAAGTGATATTTACAAAAACAACAACGCTACGAAAAGGTATGCTGACAACCGTCGCAGGAGAGGAATGATGGAGCGCTGCTCCCCGCAGTCATTTTGGCCGAATTAAATATTTTTCTATGCTCACTCTGAGGAAAAACGACACTGATATAGAAACAATCCGTGCTTTCAATTAGATACGCACCCACTTTCAATTGGCCCTTATATCGATTACAATCAGCCACTTGATTGATTTCAATTTAGCAGCTCTTCGTTTGCAACTAGACAGCACTTTGGTCGTAAATAAATAGTTGCTTAATAATCACATAGTTAGGTGCCATCCAATTATATATACCATCGTTTTTCTACCGAAAAGATCAAAATAGAAGTGGCCCCCAGCCCTGACACAATGAATTCGCGTTTATAAGTGAAATCCTGAGCCTCAATTATGCTGCCAATGGCAACCCTGAAGGTAAATCGTAATACACTTGATCTGGCGTCATTCTGTTTAGACTAGCGTGCCGCCTGTTCTGATTGTAGAACCTTATCCATTCACCAATTCCCTGTGTTGCTTGTGCAACGGTGTCGTAAGCGTTAAGATAGACCTCCTCGTATTTCAGACTACGCCAGAGTCGTTCGATAAATACATTGTCAATCCAGCGACCCTTGCCATCCATGCTAATCTGGACGTGATGGATTTTCAGTACGTCGGTGAAGGCCTCACTGGTAAACTGGGCGCCCTGGTCGGTATTGAATATCTTTGGGCAACCATAGTCCTGTATTGCAGCTTCCAATGCCTGAACACAGAAGTCAGCCTCCATCGTATTGGATAGACGCCAGCTGAGTACCTTGCGAGAATGCCAATCCATAATGACCACCAGATAAGCAAAACCTTTTTCCATCGGTACACACGTGATGTCTGATGCCCAGACCTGATTAGGCTGGTCTATCACTTTGCCTTTGAGCAGGTAGGGGTACACCTTGTGCTGCTTGCCTGGGGTACTGGTCTTAGGTTTAGGCGCAGTGCTGATAATATCCAATGTCCTCATCATGGCGGCCGCCTTCTTTCGGCCCACAGCCATCCCCTGACGGCGGAACCAGGTCGAATAACTGCGGCTACCGTACCGTATTGCGGGGTTTTCAGATACTG
>JALSHQ010000151.1 GCA_026982145.1 Gammaproteobacteria bacterium
CCTAATGCATTCACGCTATTATCGGCATCTGGGTTCCAGTTAAAGGCGTTGTCATCACTCACCTGCGTATCAAACACTGCAAGTCGGTTACGTGTTTGTGGGTCTGCCGCCACATTCACCTGCGTGAAGTCACCCCCGGCATAGAGCCGATTATTCAAGAGGTCAAATGCCAGTGCTCTCACAGTATTGTTGACATCGGGGTTCCAAATGGTCGGGCTATCGACCAATGCAGCCACATCAAATTCAACAATACGATTGCGTAACAGATTAGCCCCGGCCACATTCACTCGAGTAAAATCTCCGCCCACATAAAGTCTGTCGTTAGCGCTATCTAAGGCGAGTGCTCTGACAATGCCATTTAGATCCGGGTTCCAGTTGGTGTCACTATCGAGATCAACCGTGGTATCAAATGCAGCCAAGTAATCTCTATTTTGCGGATCTGTCGCCACATTCACCTGCGTAAAACCCCCCCCAACATAGAGCCGATTATTTAACCCATCATAAACCAGTGCTCTCACCGCCCCGTTGAGATCCGGGTGCCACGCCATAACATTACCTTCGCCATCAATCTGCGCGAGATTATTGCGCGCATGTATGACGCCATCTTTGTCCGTCACTGAGCTAAAATTCCCACCGACATACCAGCCCTCGTTGTCATCCGCGATGGTCGTGTGGACTGGGCCATTAAAATTCGGGGTGATGACCGGAAAGTTAGCACCCGCAACGATCACCGCACTCGCGTTTCCTGTCACGGGCCCTACATAGGTGAAGTCGCCTCCGATATAGGCACGACTCACGCCCGCCTCTTTAGACATTTCAATGGCATACACAGCCCCATTAGGCTGCCAGACATCCGCACGGGGTGGCGTAGTAGAAGCCCCCACATCTACGAAACTTGCCACAAAAAGCAGCGGTAGTGCGGCCGCAAATAACCAGAGATGTTTAAGCTTGCAAGTGGTTAAGCACATCACACCCACCCTCTTTTATGCGCTGCACCCAGTGCACGGTGGCTTCGAACCCGCCAGCAAAGCCACGGCAACAGTAGCAAGCCTAGCTCTAACGGCCCGGCTGCGCCTGCATTATCACTATAGTTTTTAACATAGCTTGCACGCTGCACAATGCTGTCATTACCGGCACGATCTATGGCGATATACTTAATGATGGTGCTATCGGAAAAGCTAATCGGCCCAGTATATAAAGTAGAGTTCACCGAGGGTGTGGAATCATCGAGGGTGTAGTAAACACCTGAACAGCCTGTTATTGTGCGGTTTCTCTCGTCTTCATCGTTGATCACTCCGGTGCCGGGTGGATCATCAGGGCTGGGAGGGTTGCTCGCGTCCGGTATATCGCCAATTGAAGCGGTGTTCACGGACGGGTCATCGCTGCACAGCAATGTTACTGTAAGTTGCTCTGTGAAAAAAACCTGTGTTGGCGGGTCTGCAACCACCGTTGGCCCGCTCAGGTCAACCTTGTAAATTTCCTCATTCACGCCACCTGCGCTCGTCTCATCGTTGCGCGCCTGATCAAATGAGATATATTTCAAGGTGGTGTTTTCACCGATAGTGATCGGTTCCAAATAAACTGCAGAGCTATCAGTGGGCGTTGTCCCATCAAGCGTGTAATAGGTCTCGGCGCAGCCCGCTTCGCCGTTATCAACACAGGTGAGCGTGATTTCTAGCTCATCATTACTACTCAATATACGACCATCAGGCAGTGGCCCGGCCGGGGTTGCTGTCGTTTCAGGTGGCTGTGAGTCAATCACATAGAGTGCGGTCTGTATTTCAGATTGGTTACCTGCATCATCAACAGTCACTACCTTCAATGTTGTGTTAATTGAAATATCGATGGGGGTCAACGAATCAGAGAGACCCACCACAGGTGAAGCTGCACTGTTCACCGTATAATAAACAGGCTGCGCACAATTTTTAGGGGTATCAATGCAACTCATGGCTGCGCCCGATGGCGATATCAAAGGTGTGCTGTATGCACCCGCGGGGGGGTTGATCACCACATGTGGAAAACCCACATCTACGACTGTTAGTCCACGCCGCAAGTTCATAGCCGTCGGAACGGTGGTCGTTATCTGCCGAAAATCGCCGGCAACCACCATGCGGTCACCAATGCCGCTAATGCCTAAATGACTGACGGTTGCATCGGCTCGCAAATCCCACCAGTTCAATGGGGTGCCGTCGACAAAGTCGAGTGCGGCAAGTCGCTCACGCGCTATTCCGTTTACTGTTGTAAAATCACCGCCGACAAAAATAGCATCATCCGTTAACGCAACTGCATGCACACTCCCATTGGCATTGGGGTTCCAATTCAGCACGTTAAAAGCATTGGCGGTGATGTCGAGTGCGGCCAGCCGGTTTCTCGATCGCGTCACCCCACTATCATTAATGTTAGTGAAGTCACCGCCAATGTAGAGCGTACTGCCTGACACTTCCATCTCACGTACAACATCATTGACCGCAGGTGCCCAAAGCGTTGCATTATTAGTACTGCTTCTTGTCTCGAGTGCGGCCAGCCTCAAGCGCGCTACATTTTGCCCGTTAGTGTTCAGGTTATGAAAATCACCACCAATCAACACCGTATCCCCACTCAGCTCTACCGCATGCACCGTGCCGTCAGCTGAAGGATCCCAGCCAGTGTGAACGCTGTTGGTAATATCTAATGCGCCGATGTTATTACGCGCATCTCCACCGATGGTTTCAAACTCGCCCCCGATATAAAGCAAGTTACCTGCGGCAGTGAGCTCCATGTCATGCACTGTGGTTGTGGGTGAAGCGCCTTCAATATTTGGGTTCCAGACCGTTGCAGCACCCGTTACTGTATTTAATGCGGCTAGATGGTTACGTGTCTGCCCCCCTACCGAAGTGAAATCACCGCCCACATAAAGCGTGCTGCCATCGCCACTTAACGTCATGGTTCTCACCGTAGCATTGGTGCCAACTTCAAAAGTAGGGTCTAACACACCATTGCTTGAATCAATCGCTGCGAGCCGTTCTCGTGTCACCCCGCCAACTGAGGCAAAGGCACCGCCAATAAATACTGTTCCAGCACCGGGAGCTAAGGCATGAACGGTATGACCCACGGCAGGATCCCAAGCCGTTGAGACATCACTACCCAGCGTAAACGCTGCAGCGCGATTGCGCAGCAGACTACCAATAAAGGTAAAATCCCCCCCCACATAGAGTGTGCCACCCTCTTGCAGCAGCTCGGAAACTGCACCATTAGCATTGGGGTTCCACGCCTGCAAAGCACCGCTGCTGTTAAACAGTGCGATGCGGTTTCTTATATCCGCTCCCGCCGAGAAACTTGTAAAGTCACCGCCCACATAGAGATCATCATTGGTCGTGTTGATTTCCAGCACTCGAACCGTGCCATCGGCATTGGGATCCCATGCCTGCAATACATCACTACTGTTGAATAGTGCGATACGGTTTCTCACATCAATCCCGGCCGTAAAGCTTGTAAAATCCCCGCCCACGTAAAGCTGCCCAAGGCTATCAACGGATAACGCGCGCACGGAGCCGTCGGCATCAGGATTCCAGGATTGCAGCACACCACTGCCATTAAATTTAGCCAGTCGATTTCTCGCCCCCGCGCTAAAGTTCGTAAAGTCACCCCCCACATAGAGATCTGCACCCCTTACGGCCAAAGCCCTAACGGTGCCATTAGCGTTCGGGTTCCAACTGGTGGCCGCGCCT
>JALSHQ010000152.1 GCA_026982145.1 Gammaproteobacteria bacterium
AACTGAAAGTACTAACTCTTCCATCGCAACGTCACCCCCCCCCTTGGCTGTTAAGGATGGCCCTGTCCATTTAATCGGTGTGGTGCCCCGTAATTTCCACGTCACCACGGTGTCGGAACGATCTTCGCTGAGGAGTTTAATCACCACATCTCGCTTTGCACTCAACTCACCTGCACGCGCCTCATTGAGCCATTCCCAAACATTTGTCGCGCCGATCACGCCGCGCTTTAAGGTGATATCACCACTCTTGTGAATACCTAGCACTTTGGTCACGTAGTTGTTTTTTGAATTGCCTGCACGATATTCGGCAATGGTCACTTCTGCATTGAAGCCAGAAACCTCAGAAAATCCAGCGACAACTTCTTGCCCCTGACCCGCCTCAATCTCTACCAGAAAATTGAATGCGGAATATGGCGTCTCACGAAACGTAGGCATTTTATTGCTCCTTTATTTTAGGTGTCAGCAGTTTTCTGACCAATACGGAAAATAACAAACTCGGCAGGGCGCAGCGGTGCCACTCCAATCTCACAGACCAAACGTCCATTATCGATATCATTCTGAGTCATGGTGCTGCGATCACATCGCACAAAATAAGCGGCCTCAGGTTTGCTACCCAGCAGGCGGCCATTTTTCCACTCGTTGAAAAGAAAGCCCTCTATGGTGGTCTCAACGTTCGCCCATAACTGTTCACCGTTTGGCTCGAACACTGCCCACTGTGTCCCTTTCTCGATAGAGCGTTCGAGAAAGAGAAAATAGCGCCGCACATTGACATATTTCCATTCTGGATCACTGCTGAGCGTGCGCCCTCCCCAGATACGATGCCCTCGCCCAGGGAACGAGCGCAAGCAGTTGATTCCGTTTGGGTTCAATAGCTCTTGCTGAAATTTATTGATCTCCTGATTAAAGCGCAATGCACCAAAAACAGCAGTATTTGCAGGTGCTTTATGGACACCACGATTAACATCAGTACGCGCATAGATACCCGCGATAAATCCTGCGGGGGGCACGGCAATATCCTGCGCTACGCCGGTAGGGTCTGAGGTCACGACCCAAGGGTAGTAGAGCACAAGACGGGAATCATCGAAGTTGTCACGAAACGCTCGTATTTCAGAGATTGCCATATCCTTGCGACTATCGACAATCCCAACACGATAACGCATCTTGACACAGTGCTTCTGTATCTCGGCCACAATTGCCTGATGGTTGGCGCTGTCAGCTGCGGCAGCCGGTGCCATTACCATCGCAATGTCTTCGATCTCTTCAAAGGCCGCAAGCCCTGTTGGCCCTTTTACCTCGTCGCTCTCACCACTGTAATCGATGGCTTGCGGGAGGTCTCCATCACCCCCCCCACTGAGGGTCATCACATAACGGGGCTCATCAAACGAACCTGCAGGTGGTGTTAACTGATTGGCATTCACAGCAAAAAGCCTGAACAGTGCATCGTGAACCGTTGTGATGGTGGCTCCATCTGCGGTGTCACAGGTGATGGGTAGCGTCAACGCATCCAACCGCTTCTGCGGGGTTTGTGGCAGGCTCGCTTCCAAACCGCTGGTTGGGTCAAGTGGGTTGAGTGACAACCCGGATATTTGATAAATTGGCTCCCCCACGCCGGGTGTTCCGGTTGGATCTGCGCTGCTGGTCTTGCGCCGAATGACATCGATGCCAAAATTGCGCTGCACGGTCAGCGAGCGTGCAGCTCCCGGCACCGAGGCAAGCGCAGAGAGGTAAAAACTGAAGGCGAGGTCAATGCCAACGTTCAATGAGGCACTGGCTGTAAACTGGTCACCCGCAGCGTTCAGTGTGCCGCGTATAACACGCAAGCTGCCAAGGTCTCCCGTAGATAGTGAGGTGATATCAGTCGCCGATGAGAGCACCAGCTCTGCAGGTGTGACGCCAACCAGCGCACCGCTAGCAGGTTGCGCCGCTGTAATTTGGGTAAAGCTGACACTGGCATCAGCAACGGCAGAGGCATTGATACTACTGCCGAGCCCTCCCACGGCCACTGACCCGGCGGAATCGTCATCATTGATCACTTCAGCATTTGTATCGGCCACCAAGATCCAGTTATCACCACTACGCGTGACTAGCGCTTTGAGTGACTTCAATGGGAAACCACCATGTGCACCAGTATCATTGAAATCAGCACCTTCAATCCTGCCAGTGATAGTGACCCATGCTGTTGAACCATCCGCAATGTCAGCAAGGGTTTCAGTTTTTAACAGATTTTGCGTATCTTCCCACACCACTTCAAGATCAAGATTGCCCCCGCTGCCAGGGAAGCGGGATGAAAAGGTCACCACGCCATCACCACTGCTCGTCGCACTGGCCGTTGCTGCGCTACTTCCATTGCCCTCTGCGTCGGTTCCGTTACCACCACTCACCACGCGGCTAACAAAAAGCTGCTTGCCTCCATTCTCAAAAAAGGCACGCGCCGCGAGTGCAGTGTGATTCAAGATGGTCGTCGAGCCAAAGGTTAGTGGCATTGGATCACCATAAATCCGTACAAATTCGGAATAGCTCGTGATCACCTCGGGCGTACCACGAATGGGACCTTTACGAGTGGGGCCGACAATGGCGGCAACACTGGTACCGACGCCTTCTATCGATTTAGATCTAAAACTCGTCTCTTCAACGTATACACCTGGGGCAAGATATTCCGGCATGGCTTAGTCCTTTTAAATGTGTGCATGTGGTATCAAGAAGCCTTTAAATCAGAGGCTCCCTAACTGGGTCTCACTACAATTTTCGCTTTGTCTTTACTACTGATTTTATTCACGACACCCGGCACCACTGTAAAGTTCACTGTGGCGACAAAGCTGGATGCGTTCTCTACTTCCTCTACAAGAACACTGGTGAGGTTTTCAGGGTCGACTATCGAATCGCTGCTTAAACCACTGGTACGCACACTCAATACTGCCGGGTAGGTTGTGCCGGCCACATTGAGCTGCGGTAATTTATTCATGGGCAGAATAAACTCACCATGAGCATCCGCCTGCGCTCGAAAGTTGATGGGCGCACCTACGGTGGGTGTCACTAGAACATCTAGCAGTGCCCAGCTTGCTAAAGTCTCATCTTCGTAGGCAATCGCACCCAAAATTCCACCGGCGGTCTCAAATGCACTCCCCAACGGCGAACGATAAAGAGCTACTGCATGGCCACCTCCCGCGCCCGCCGTCAAACTAAAACGGCGAGGGTTAAACAACCCAAGGGAATCTACTACCCTCCCCTCAACGGGATAAGTGGAAGCCACCGGACGCGTCATTTCAGCTGCCGTAGCCCTGCCTGCAACCACGATGTGTTGCGCTGCCTCTCGCCTGCGCCACATGACGATACGGCGTTTTTTATGCACTAGGTGGAGGTCGCGCGGAGCCGTCTCCAATGTAATGTCAAAACGTTGCGGAATCGTTGGCCTATAATCGCTCGCCACATAGCCACTGCCATCATAGAGGTCGATATAATCGCTGGCGTGATCAATGACAGTCTCCAGTACCTTCATCACACAACGCCCATCGGTTTGGCAATGGTCTGAACCAATGGGCCACTACTGACTTCAGGAACAGGATGCAGGCGCATGGTCTTGATTAGATAGGGTGTTGATAATACGTAGTCACGTGGCAATCCATCCCATATCCGCAATAGATTTTCCGTCGACATCTCCTCCGGGATCACCTGCAGCCTCTCCGTCTCTCC
>JALSHQ010000153.1 GCA_026982145.1 Gammaproteobacteria bacterium
CGTGCGATTCGCGCCTTGCACCCAAAGGGCATCAAAAATCTGAACATTGTAGATCACAACCCACTTCGCTCAGAATAAATCAGAGGTTCCTTGGTTAGCCATGAAGCAAAACAAATCTACCCCGTTGCTTAAGGTCGAAGGCCTAGTGACCTGTTTTGAAAGTGAAGCTCAAACAGTGCGTGCTGTTGATGGTGTTAGTTTTACCCTTCATCGCGGTGAGACTTATGCGCTCTTGGGGGAGTCTGGTTGCGGTAAATCGGTCACCTCTTTTTCGATCATGCGCCTGCTGCCATCAACGGCAAGGATAGCGGCGGGGCGCGTCCTGTTTAGTGGTAAAGATTTAATCGCACTCTCTGATAAAACGATGCAATCGATACGTGGTTGCCGCATAGCGATGATCTTTCAGGAGCCGATGACCTCGCTTAACCCGGTGGTCACCATTGGGGAGCAGATTGCAGAGTCGGTGCGCCTGCACCAAAAATTGTCGGGCAGCAAAGTTAACCGTAAGGTTGAAGGGCTACTCAATGATGTTGGCATTGCAGACCCTCAACAGCGTTATGGCGATTATCCTCACCAACTCTCCGGAGGGATGAAACAGCGGGTAATGATTGCGATAGCACTTGCTGGTGAACCTGAACTACTGATCGCTGATGAGCCGACCACCGCGCTGGATGTCACCATTCAGGCGCAGGTGCTCGTGCTGCTGAAAAAACTGCAACGTGAACGTGGCATGGCACTATTATTGATTACGCATGATCTTGGCGTGGTTTCAGAGATGGCCGATACCGTTGGTGTGATGTATGCAGGGCAGTTGGTTGAAGAGGCAACTCGAACAGAATTTTTTTCTGCAGCAAAACATCCTTATAGCCAAAAATTATTTGAATCACTGCCAACCATCGAAAAGCGCGAGCAGCCACTGGCTGTGATTCATGGCGCAGTGCCATCACTTGCCGCACAGTTTTCTGGCTGCCGTTTTGCTGAACGTTGTGATTACAGCGCACCTGTTTGTCACCAAAGCCGACCGCAGTGGCGTGACATTGGTATGGCGCATGGGGTGCGCTGTCATAGGGTCGATCCCACTTATAGCGGTGATTTTAAAACCGCTCTGGATGACGCTTCACCAGTATTAATCGCGACCTCAACCGTGAGCCAGCGGGAGGCTGCGGCACTGCTCGAAGTACGAGATCTTAAGATGCACTTTAAGGTTCGACAAGGGATATTTAGCCGTAATGCTGGGCTGCTCTACGCCGTTGATGGGCTTTCGCTGCAGATCAAACAGGGGCGCACCCTTGCCCTCGTGGGGGAGTCAGGCTGTGGAAAGAGCACAGTAGGCAAGGCGATTCTGCAACTGCTGCGTCCAACGAGTGGGCAAGTGTTATTTGCAGGTGAAGCGCTCACCCAGTTAAATGATGCTGCGCTACGTGTTAAAAGACAAAATTTCCAAATGATTTTTCAAGACCCTTTTTCATCGATGAACCCGCGCATGAAGGTTGCAGAGATTATTCGTGAAGGGATGGTCTCACTCGGTATTGGCGGCAGTAAAGTAGCGCAGATGGCTCGCGTTAATCAGTTGCTGGAGCAGGCCGGTCTGCCGCTGGATGCACAGCACCGTTATCCCCACGAATTTTCCGGTGGGCAGCGTCAGCGTATCTGCATCGCACGAGCATTGGCAGTGAACCCTAAATTAATTGTCTGCGATGAGCCGACCAGCGCACTCGATGTTTCGGTGCAAGCACAGATCTTAAATTTATTAAAAGGGCTGCAAAATGAGGCGGGGCTTGCCTACCTTTTTATTACACATAACCTTTCGGTTGTCGCTTATCTTGCTGATGAAGTGGCGGTGATGTACCTTGGCCGCATTGTTGAACAAGGCACTGTTGATGATGTGCTTAATCACCCTAAGCACCCTTATACGCAGGCGTTAATCTCGGCAATCCCAGTGGTTGATAAAGAGGCTGGGCGTGAAATTATTCGACTTGAAGGTGATCTCCCATCACCCGCATCACCCCCGATGGGATGCCACTTTCATACCCGCTGCCCACTGGTGATGGCAAAGTGTCGTGACCTTTATCCAAGTCGTTCGGTGCTGAATAGCGGCCACCATGTCAGCTGTTTTTTATATTCAAACTGAGCCGGTTCCACCGCTTTTCATATCTGTGAAGAACCTAAATTCCAGCCAATAGCATTGTAAAACCTGAGGTTGCTTGATGGCTAATTTTGCGCATGTCAAGTATTGTGACTATAATGCTGCGCCTCTCTTAAGTATTGGTTTTTTTTGCTAACGCTTAATCTGAGACTGCATTATATTTTAATTATTTAGGAAATAACATGGCTGATAATAAAAGCGCTACCCGTAAAAAACGTGTAACCAGTAAAAAACCGACAACAAAAAAATCTGCGACCAAAAAGCGCGCAGCTAAAAAAAATATTGCGCTTGATAACAGTGAGCTATTGCTGGTTTCCCCCATCAATAAGGGGCACGCGAAATCTATAGCCATGTTATCAAAGGCAATGGCTAAATCAGAACGTGCGGACAAAGCAGTTGCTACCGCTTCTGATAAGGTCAGTGTTGCAAAAGAGAAGCTTTTAAAATCTAGGGTAAGTGCAAAATCGAAAAAAACAGAGGCAGCTAAAAAAGCGCTTTCACGCGCAAGTGAAATGGTGGCCAAAGCGACAGTAGTGATGTCAGAGAAGAAGCTGGCGGCTAAGGCTGCTACTGCCGTGGTCACTGTTGCTGCTAACGAAGTAAGAGCGGTGCTTGCAAAGGAGAGTGCTAAGCAGAAAGCTGTGGTGGCTTTTGTTGAAAAGTGGGAAAAACAGTACGACAGAAAAGTTAAAGCGGCGGCAAAATCGAAGGCTAAAGCTAAAAAGGCTGCTGCAAAGAAAAGAGCTGAAAAGAAAAAATCTGCGTAACTTAGCGGGCAAGTTTCTTATTGAAAGGGGTGGTGCTATTCATTGGCACTGCCTTTTTTTATATTTCAAAAAAGAAAATGCACTATTTCAGACGTGAGTTAATATCAGGTCACTCTAATTTGGGTCGGGAACTTCTTTTATGAGCACAATCTCAGTGATTATTCCGACTTACAACCGCTGGCATACGCTGCCGCGTGCGCTGGATTCAGTATTAGCACAAACATATTGTGCCGATGAGGTGGTGGTCATCGATGACGGTTCGAATGACAACACAGCAGAGCTGCTGAAGGAAAACTACCCAAGTGTAACGCTGATCCAACAAGGAAATAGTGGGGTCAGTGCTGCGCGTAATCATGGTATTAATGAATCTTCTGGTGAGTGGGTCGCGCTGCTAGACTCAGATGATGAATGGCTACCGAACAAACTTGAGCAGCAGATGGCGCTGATTGCTCAGCAGCCAGAGCACAAGTTAGTACATAGTGATGAAATCTGGATTCGCAACTGTGTACGTGTTAATCAGATGAAGAAGCACCTTAAAAAAGGTGGTTGGATTTTTAAGGACTGCCTCCCACTCTGCGCGATTTCACCCTCTGCCGCGATGATTCATCGAACGGTATTTGATAATATTGGCTTGTTTGATGAAACACTCCCCGCCTGTGAAGACTACGATTTGTGGTTACGCATTACATCACGCTACCCCGTACTTTATTGTGATGAACCGTTAATTAAAAAATATGGGGGGCATGAAGATCAACTCTCTAAACAGCACTGGGGAA
>JALSHQ010000154.1 GCA_026982145.1 Gammaproteobacteria bacterium
ATAGGCGAGCAGTCGTTTAACATCCGTTTGATAGATGGCATAAACCGAGGCGCTTAAAATAGCGGCGATGCCTGAAATCACAAATAGATCAAAGGTGGGGGTGCCCAGTGCGAAATCGTTTGGGAAGACGGTAAAGATCACTCGCAGCATTAAATAGAGCGCAACCTTGGTTGCTGTAGCTGCGAGAAAGATGGTCACTACCGTGGGTGCGTAAGTGTAGGCATTGGGCAGCCATAGGTGCAGTGGGAAAAGTGCCAGCTTCAGCGCTATGCCGATCACGATAAACGCAAAGCCCGTATGCACCGTTTTCAACTCAAAGACTTCAGGCAGGCGCGCGGCAAGATCAGCCATGTTCAGGGTGCCGGTTTGTGAGTAGATCAAACCAACACCAATCAAAAAGAAGGTTGCGCCGGTCGTGCCCATAATCAGATATTGATAGGCTGAGGTGAGCGCCTGACGTTGTCGCCCCATGCTGATCAATGCATAAGCAGAGAGCGAAGAGATCTCTAAAAAGACAAAGACATTAAAAATATCGCCCGTCTGCGTAATGCCCAACAAGCCACAAAGGCAGAGCAAAAAGGCGGTGTAAAATAGGGGTATCTGCGCTTTCGGGATCTCTTTTTCAACACTCAGCAGCGCATAGGGCAAGGTGATTGCAGCGATGCCCGCCACCACCAGTGCAACAAAGGCGTTCACCGCATCGATGCGGTATTCAATGCCCCACGGCGGCGCCCAACCACCTAGCTCGTAACTGATAAGGCCGTGTTGAACGACACTCCAGAGCTGAATGCCCGCCAGTGTTGCACAGGCAACCGTTACCAGTAGCGTGACAAACCATGGCAGACGCCCGCGCGGCAGCACTGCAACAATCGGTGCAGCGATTAACGGAATTGCAACCAAGAGCAGGCTTAAATGCCCCTGCCACTCTGTTAAATTATCGATCACATCACCTGTCACAGAGAGTGATCCTGCTGATGTATTTCATCTTCTTCGATGGTGCCGTATGCCTCTTTAATGCGTACCACCAGTGCCAGCGCCAGCGCCGTGGTCGCCACCCCCACCACAATTGCCGTCAGGATCAGAACATGCGGCAATGGATTGGAATAAACCTCAAACCCCTCTTTAAGGATCGGCGTGGTGCCGTTCTCTACTGTACTCATGCTGATGTAGAGAATAAATACTGAGACCTGAAAAATATTGAGCCCCACAATTTTTTTAATCAGGTTGCCGCGACTAATGACGATGTAAAAACCCACCATCATTAAAAAGATCACAACCCAGTAGTTGTAGTGACCGAGCACAAACTCCATTACGGCCGTCCCCTGCCTGCAAAAGAAAAAAAGAATATCAGCATCACAGAAGCCACCGTAATCCCCACGCCCAACTCTATCAGCAAAATTCCAATGAGCTGTCCGCTCACTTGGTCACTGCCAAGCAGGCCGTACTCAAGATAATTACCGCCCAACATGATCGTGACGAAACCCACACCGGCATAAAGCACCAGCCCGAAAGAGGCGAGCAGATGCAAAATAGATTTGGGGATGATTTTTTCAGCCGGTTCAAGTCCAAATACCAGTGCATAAAGAATGATCGCCGCACTAAAGATCACCCCTGCTTGAAATCCGCCACCGGGCCCGAACTCTCCGTGGAACTGCACATAAAGGCCAAAAAGAATGATCAGCGGGATCAATACTTTCGACACCACCCGTAGAATCAGGTTATGCATCACGGTTACCCCCCTCTTCTATCTCCAAACGCTGCTTCTTACGCCGACCGCCCAGCAGTATCAGCACCGCAACGCCGGCGGTAAAGACAACAGCCACCTCGCCTAAGGTGTCGAAGCCGCGATAACTGGCGAGCACAGCGGTCACCATATTGGGCACACCGGTATCCGCCATCGACTGCTCGATATAATAAGGGGCAACATGAGTTTGGGGGGGCGCAAGCGGATCACCAAAACTTGAGATATCCATCGTGCCATAGACCAGCGCAGCACCCGTGATGGTGACGACACCTAGTGGTAACCATGGCCGGTGCCCTAGCGGTCTTTTTTCCTGATGATCTTTTGTGAGCGCAAGTGTTGCCAGCATTAACACCGTAGAGATGCCCGCACCCACCGCCGCTTCTGTGAAAGCGACATCAGCCGCATCCATCACCACAAATAGCCCTGCCGATAAAAGGCTGAAAATCCCGAAGAGCATAATGATCGCAAACAGGTTAGTCATGCGCGCCATTGCCACTGCGGTGGTGGCTAAAAAAGCCAGCAAGGTCACGTTAATCAGGATATCGATCACGCTTTGCCACTCCCATTTTCACGCCCTAGCTGAGGCTTGAGCCCTCCGTGCATCGCTGCATTCGCGAGTGCATGCGATGCGGTAGGGCTGGTAAAAAAGAGGAAAACAAAGATCAAAAAAAGTTTAAAGGCATCCAGACTCAAACCTGCCTGAAAGCCTAGCCCGAGCAAGATTAAAATAGCGCACAAGGTGTCAGTGGTGCCTGCGGCATGCAGGCGAGTGTAAAAGTCAGGGAAGCGGTGGATGCCGATACCCCCAATCACGCCTAGCAGGCCACCTACCCCTAATAAGACCCAGCTCAAAACATCAATCATCATTCAGAACCCTGCTTATCTTGCTTTGCTCGAGATTCGGGGTTTGAATGAAAATCGCCATGTTCAACAAGCCTTAGTACAGCGATTACACCGATAAAATTTATCAGCGCATAGACCAGCGCAATATCAAGCAGATCAGTGCGGCCAGAAAAGAGTGCGAAGACTGCAATCAACAAAACCGTTTTGGTGCCAAACATATTGACCGCTGCAATTCGGTCATAGACCGTCGGCCCCATCAGTGCGCGCGCTAACGCTAACCCCATGGTGACAAGAATGGCGATGGTGACGGCGATATACATTATTTATCAGCGAGCTGGTCTGGGATCATAACGGACATTTCACCACTTAGCAGCTCATCAGCGCCCTCTTTGGTGAGCGCGTGTACCGTGACGAAGTTTTTATCAAGCTCAACAGTCACGGTGCCCGGTGTGAGCGTAATGGAGTTTGCATAGATGGCGCGGCCGAGGTCTGTTTGCTGTGGCAATGGTAGCTTAATTACCTGTGGGCTGATTCCTTTACTCCCTATTTTCAGAATTTCCTTAACCACATCGATATTTGCAATCACAATTTCACGCATAATATACGCAAAGAAAAGGGGGAATTTTGAGTAAAGGTGTAGAGGGTAGCTTTCGTGATCAATCACATTCATACGATTCGCAAGATAAAGCGTCAATGCGACTGAGATGGCTCCCAAGCTTAATAGTAAGGGCGAAAAATAGCCGGACAGCAGCGCCCAGAGGGCAAAGAGTAGAACCCCAAAACTAATGACTTTCATCTTAAATGAATTCCGAAATTAATCAAAAAAAGCAGAATTATAGTAATGATTCCATGATGATAAAGCAATATTAACAGCTAATTACGATCTTTTTTACGAATCTATCTTATATCAAAAAACACCCTTGGTACTAAAGTAAAAGGCTAAGTCCTTATTGCCCAGCGCATAAGCCGTATCAAAGCGTAAGTCTACCTTAACAAAGGCCTTTACTTTATAGCGCAGCCCAAACCCGATACTTGATTCTACGTTGCTGATATCGAGCGTACGATTATCAGGGTATGCATTGCCAATATCGGCAAAGAGCA
>JALSHQ010000155.1 GCA_026982145.1 Gammaproteobacteria bacterium
GCTGATTCCGGTGCTGATGCAGCCGTCTCTTTTTTACCACCACAACAACCACCCGCCGACTTTTCTTTTGGCTCCGACGCTGTTTCTTTTTTACCGCTGCAACAGCAGCCACCCGTTGCTTCATTTCTTTCTTGCGCCGTATATTGTGCAGGCGATGCTGTGAATTTATTCAGGCAACCTTCGCTGCAAAAATAGTAGGTCTGGCCAGCATGATCCACGTGATGCCCGCTCCCTTTCTTCACCTCCATGCCGCAAACTGGATCCGTATTCATGCGTTCTCTCCTTCAACCACTTGGCTATTATTGTTGTCGTCCTTTTCAGAGAAAGAGGTGGCAAGCTAATGCTTGCCCTTGCTCATTCCTTGCTGCTGCATATGCTGCATCATCTGATTCATCATCTCCTGCATCATATTCATGCGCTGCTCCATCATCTGATGACGTTTCATCATGCTTTTCATGCCAGCAGCACCACCCAGTTCACCTGATTTCTCTGGTGCCACGCCTTGCATCATTTTCATCCCTTGGTGCATCTCTTTCATATGTTGCTTCATAAGTGCTTGCCGCGCTTTCGGGTCTTGGGTGTTGTGGATTTTCTCCATCGTTTTTTGCATCTTGCTCATATCCATCTTCGACATCATTTCCGGCTGCTGCATACCTGAAGTCGGTTCTACAGCGCCTTTATTTTGACCTGCATGATGTGCTTCATCCGCGAATGCCGCTGTTGATAGCAACAGCATGGCGCCTGTTATTGCTGCTAATTGAGTTGATTTCATCTCATGCCTCCCTTTGCTTTACACAGAAAAATATTATTAATAAATCACTAGGATCTTTAATCTACCGATTCGATCAGGTGGCAAATTGCGTCGCCATCCGGCTCACCATCGGGCATTGATTTCCACCTGCCCAGTGCATCATCCATGCGTTGCTGCAATCTATTGAGTTCAGCTAGCCGACTTCTATTTTCATCAATACGCTTTTGAATCATCTCCCGCACTGCAGGGCAGGGAGAGCGCTCATCGCTGCTATGTTCAAAAATCACTTTTATATTGCTCAGCGTAAAACCAAGCCCTTTGGCACGACGAATAAACTTTGCTCGTTTTATGTCATCATCGCTAAAAAGCTTATACCCATTATCGGGGTCACGCGAGGGGGTTAATAACCCAATACGCACGTAGTGGCGTATTGCATCCGGAGTGATCTGCGCTGTTTTTGATAACTCACTAACTGTTAACATCTTCTCACCCCTTGTTCAGCTTGATGTTTTGCTAAGTCTAAATCCTAGGTGCAGCACGTAGGTCAAGCACTTATCCTCAAATAAATCCAACTTTTCTAACAATAATTCATACCGCGCTTGTGCACGCTATTTT
The DNA here is from genome assembly GCA_026982145.1 of Gammaproteobacteria bacterium. Classification (GTDB taxonomy): domain Bacteria; phylum Pseudomonadota; class Gammaproteobacteria; order SZUA-140; family SZUA-140; genus SZUA-76. The sequence continues at coordinate 1,367 of JALSHQ010000155.1, forward strand.
GAGTCTTTACCGCGTTTTGAAAACTGCCAGACCAATATGAACGCCACTGCAAACCCCGCGACAATCATCAACCAAAATAGCCAATGATGGCTCCCTACCATTCCTGTTTCATGCATCGTGTTCATGATGTCGTGCGGCATATCAACCTCCTGCGCTTAGCGCTTCAGTCTGTTTAACACTGAGTTCTGACTAAAAGAACTCAATGTGCATGGTCGTGACCATCATCATTTTTCGCCTCATCCATGCCACTAAAATCCATCTCCATCTCATTATGGTTTTCGCTCGCGCTGCTGCTGCCGTGACCTTCTCCCTCTCCGTGCGAGTGGCTGTGCCCTTCACCTTCAGCCTTAGGAAGCGACATTACGCCCAGCCCATAACGGTAGACCAGTTCGCCACCCCGCCAAGCTGTGGATCCCAACACCCCGCCTGCGATCACCATGCAGACCACAAAAATCACGCCCAAATTTTTGCCCTTGCGCACCCAGATGATGGACCATGTGGCAAGCGCCAAAAACAGTATGATGGTTGCGATGGCCCAGTTGCGATGGTCGGTCATGGCAATATGAGAGGGGGTGTCATGGGCAACTGTGTTGTAGGCATCAAGCCCAGCAATGCCAGTGATAATGGTAATCCCTGCACCAAACCAAAGTGACCAGCGCGCCACCGTTAACCACTGCTCTTTTAGCGGCGATTTAACCAGTGGTGTCACCACAAAAAGCCCAATCGAAAGCAGCAGTAATGCCACCGTAAAGTGAACAAAGATAGGGTGATAATTGGGGATGATTTCAGGCACAAGGATGCTCCTTAAAGGGTTATTAAATGGCCTCTATCGAGCCAGACAACAGCAGGCAATTTTCGATAGCCCATGTTGGTCACTTTCATCAGGCCAGCGGTGGCGAGTGGTGATAACGGGGCGTGCTCAGGTTATCTAACTCAACCTCTTCGCTGCTGTGCGCCCAACCACGCCGAAGTCGCTCTAACCAATCGCCACCCAACTGTAGACCCGCTTCAACCAGCGCCTTTTCAATTTGACTCTCGGTGACCTGCAACAAGTCGTAGGTGATGTGAAGCTTATTACCCTCAACCGTGACCTCTTTCACCCCCATCATCGCCATCAAATAAGGGATGAGGAGGTCGGTAATTTCATGCTCCAGCGTTTCGCTCAGAGAGATGGTTCTTCGTTTAAGGGTTGCCTTTCGTACCTTGCCCACTTTGGTGCTGTATAGGCTGGGGCGCGCGATAAAAGTTTCTCGACACTGCTCAGAGCAGAAATGAAAGAACATCTTGTGATGCTCCTCTGTGGGAACGCCGGTTTGCGCTTTCATACCGCAGACAGGGCATATCTCATTAAGCAGCTTCACCACACACCTCCTCATTCTCGCCCGCGTTATTGGGGTTGCTGGAATGTATGGGGGTTAGTTTAGCGATTGCCCCTGTCTTTAAGATGACGTGAGCATTACAGTTTTGTAATTTTTGACTTCATACCAGTAAAGTGGAGAGGGGATGCGCTGTCAGTAACGCTGGCAATACAGGAGGGGCGGAGGAAAAGCAGGCCAGAGCCCGCCCTATCATCTAGGCGGGTTTAAACGGCCTTTGTGGTCAATTTTCTATTTGCTAATCATTAACACCTTGACCGAATCATCGGCAGCGGAACTCTCGACATAACCCACAGCGCCCGGTGTTGAGACCACCCAACTGATCACTTCGGCATCGGAAGCAAAAGTTTTCGGTGGTGTGCCTTTTCCGGCAAAAACAATTTTAGCCCAGTAAGCCTTGAGCTTTGACTCACTCTTTTTAACCACTGCGGTGTAAAAATGATCTCGTGAGCCATTACCTTTTGGCAAATCTGCCAGCTTCAGGCTTGTTCCGCCCAAGGATTTAATTTTACCTAGCCAGACTTTTTTTGCCTCTTTAGCGGTAATCGAATCCACACCGATGGCTTTATTGGCCACGACTGCAACATCGGCCACCACCTGCCCCGTGGCCACAAGAAACACCAGAGAGACAGCGGAAATGGCAACTCGCCTTATTTTTGCCCTTAAAGAATTACGATACATGCTCAGGCTCCTTTAGAAAACGATATCGACAGCGATGCTGGTCATGTCAGTAGCACCATCACTGAGCGCCGCATCAGTGACATCAAACAGCCCCACACTATTAGAATTCATAGGGGTCTGCATTGCGAAATTATTGGTTGTGATACGGCTCTGCTCCGCTTTTAGCACCACCGAGTCGGTAAGACTATAAGCCACCCCCAGCGTTGAGATCTGGTGATTAGCACCATTGTCTCGCTCCCAGTCCTGGCGAGTAATATGGG
>JALSHQ010000156.1 GCA_026982145.1 Gammaproteobacteria bacterium
CTCAGCGGGGAGGGTGAAGGGGCGATCTCGGCTTTTATCGATGCATGGCAGCGCCATAGTGGTGAGCCGCTTAAGGTGATTGACTATAGCGAACACGCACTTGAGGAAGGCACAGACGCTGAGGCGATCGCCTATATTCTGCTTGAGGTGGCGGGGGCGCGGGTGAGTGGCGCTGCGCAGGATCAAGATAGCGTGAGTGCATCATTGAAAGCAGTGGTCTCTGCATTGAACCGCAGTGCACCTGCTGTGAGTGTTGTTCAAGCGGATGGTGAGCGGAGGGTAGTTTGCTAAAGTGAGTGTGATGCCCCTTTAGTATTCGATACAATGGTGATATTTGAAAGGGCTGTGCTGACGTGTTGATCATCTCCCATAATGTCGCTATTCGTGCTGATGAAATAGCGCTGGTTGCCATGCGTGCGCAGGGGGCAGGTGGGCAAAATGTTAACAAGGTCAACTCCGCAATCCAACTGCGTTTTGATATTAATGCCTCATCGTTGCCAGAATTCTATAAACAGCGGTTGTTGGCGCTGCATGACCGTCGCATCACGAAAGAAGGGGTGATTGTGATTAAGGCGCAGCAACACCGCAGCCAAGAAAAAAACCGCGAAGCGGCACTGGCACGCTTGCAGGCGTTAATCAAAAGCGTATCCATCGTGCAAAAAACAAGGCGGCCGACCCGGCCGACAAAAGGGTCGAAAACTCGGCGGCTCGATAGCAAAGCTCGGCGTAGCAAGACAAAAGAGCTGCGCAGTAAGGTGGCTGTTTAATTAAGCGAAGCTCATGAGTCTTGCTCTACACACTGGGTGTAGCGCCGTTTTAACTGGGGTTTGCCGCTGAGTATTCACCGGTGCATGGCAAACTCGCTACGCTCTATGCTGCATTCATCCAGAGATCTGTTGCTCTGGGTAAGCGGGCGATGGAGGGCTAAACTTTAGCGCTTGAATTCTGTGCGCTTATCCTCTATCTTGTATCTCGATTCCGGTGATAGCACTAAATATAGTGATTTCATTACAGGGAACCCGGTGTGAATCTGGGACTGTCGCGCAGCGGTATTGGGGTGCGAACGTTACAACTTCTCTGCACAGGCACTCTCTGAGCAGATGAAAAGTCATCGCTAACCCCTAAGTCCGAATACCTGCCGGAATGGTCAACCTGCCACGTCGTTGCGTGGCGGTTGTTAACCGGGCCTCGCGTTAGGGTCACAGGTTGAGTGCGCTGTGGCTCCGCTTTGTGGCGGCTGTTTCTCCTCACCTGTTCTGTCTGCGTCTGGCCTGATCATTCAAATTTGATGAGGATTATCATGCAGACTAACGCGCCATTAGCTGTTTCCACCGACACTCACGACTACGCCCAGCAGCAGGTGATTCGCCGTAATGGCCAATTGACCCGCTTTGACCCCGCCAAGATACAGGTTGCCGTGACCAAAGCCTTTCTTGCTGTAGAAGGGAGTCATGCGAATGATTCCCACCGTGTGCGCGAAATTGCCGAGCAGCTTACCGCACAGGTAATCGATGCGCTGTTTCGCCGCCTAAATGATGGTGGCACCCTCCACATCGAAGATATTCAGGATCAGGTTGAACTGGCGCTGATGCGCAACGGCCACCACAAGATTGCGCGCGCCTATGTGCTCTATCGTGAAGCGCATCATCGCCAGCGTCAGGCGCAGGCTGAGGCGGGCGTTGAAACCAGCCGTGATGAAACGCCGCGGCTTCACATCACTCAGGCGGATGGCAGCCGGCAGCCACTGTTTGAGTCGAGCCTGCAGGCAGTGATTTTTGAAGCGTGCCAAGGGCTGGCAGATGTGGATGGTGCGCTTATTTTGAAAGAGGCGCTGCGCAATATTTATGATGGCATCGCAGAGCAAGATGTGATTACTGTGCTGGTGATGAGTGCGCGTACGTTGATTGATAGCGAACCTAACTACGCCTATGTTTCAGCGCGTCTGCTGCTGGATAGCCTGCGCCAAGAGGTGTTGTCATCCCTCGGTGAACCGCAGCAGGGTCATGTTAACCAAGAGGCGATGGCGCAGCGCTATGCGGACTATTTTGGTGATTACATTCGCAAAGGGGCTGAGCTTGAGCTGCTCGATCCGGAGCTGATGTGCTTTGACTTGGCGCGACTGGGCGCTGCACTTAAGCCGGAGCGTGACCTGAAATTTACCTATCTGGGATTGCAGACGCTTTATGATCGCTACTTTATTAATCACGACAATCAGCGCCTTGAGCTGCCGCAGGCCTTTTTTATGCGGGTTGCGATGGGGTTGGCGATCAATGAGATTGAACGAGAAGCACGTGCGATTGAATTTTACGAACTGCTCTCATCGTTTGATTTTATGAGCTCAACGCCGACGCTGTTTAATTCTGGTACCTTACGTCCGCAGCTCTCTTCTTGCTATCTCTCAACAGTGCCGGACGATTTGGAAGGGATCTATAACGCGATCAAAGATAACGCGTTGCTCTCGAAATTTTCCGGGGGATTGGGGAATGACTGGACGCCGGTGCGTGGCCTTGGCGCTAAAATCAAAGGGACTAATGGCGAGTCGCAAGGGGTGGTGCCGTTTCTGAAAGTGGCCAATGATACAGCGGTAGCCGTTAATCAAGGGGGTAAACGAAAGGGGGCGGTCTGTGCTTATCTTGAGACATGGCACATCGACATCGAAGAGTTTTTAGAACTGCGCAAAAATACCGGCGATGAACGCCGCCGCACCCACGACATGAACAGTGCTAACTGGGTGCCCGATCTTTTCATGGAGCGGGTGGCGGACGAGGGCGAGTGGACCCTCTTTTCACCCGATGAGACCCCCGAGCTACATGAGCTGACAGGGCCGGCCTTCCGAGAAAAATATGAGGCCTATGAAGCCGCGGCAGATCGCGGAGAGCTGCACACCTTCAAGCGTCTCTCTGCAGTGACATTATGGCGCAAGATGCTGGGGCAGTTGTTTGAAACCGGTCACCCGTGGATCACTTTTAAAGACCCCTGCAATATTCGTTATACCAATCAGCATGCAGGCGTCGTGCATAGCTCCAATCTCTGCACCGAAATTACCCTGCACACTTCTGAAAAAGAGATTGCGGTCTGTAATCTCGGCTCGATTAATCTGGCAGCACATGTGAGCGCCGATGGCGTTGATCAGGCGCGGCTGGAGCGCACCATCAACACCGCAATGCGGATGTTGGATAACGTGATTGAGTATAACTACTACGCAGTGCCACAGGCACGCAATTCAAACTTGCGTCACCGTCCGGTGGGGCTAGGGTTGATGGGGTTTCAGGAGGCGCTCTATAAACTCAACACCCCATACGCCTCTGCTGAGGCGGTCGCGTTTGCGGATCAATCGATGGAGCTGATCTCCTATTATGCGATCACCGCCTCCACTCACCTGGCCGAAGAGCGTGGTCGTTATGCCAGTTTTGAAGGGTCGCTCTGGAGTCAGGGCGTGCTCCCTATTGATTCACTAAAGCTGCTGAAACAGGCGCGCGGTCGTTTTGTTGATGTGGATGAGAGCCGCACGCTCGACTGGGAGGCACTGCGTGAGCGGGTGCAGCAGGTGGGGATGCGTAACGCCAACTGCATGGCGATTGCGCCGACGGCGACCATCTCCAACATTTGCGGTGTGTCGCAGTCGATCGAGCCGACCTATCAGAATCTGTTTGTAAAATCGAACCTCT
>JALSHQ010000157.1 GCA_026982145.1 Gammaproteobacteria bacterium
CATCCCACTGCTGCGCATTCAAGGGCGCAAGGCGGTGTTGACCCCTGCGGGTGAGGTACTGCTGCGGCGCTCACGCCAGCTGGTAGAAGATGCCGCAACTCTGGAGGCGGTCGCGCATCACCTCGACCGGGGGTGGGAGCCGGAAATACAGGTGGTGGTCGATGCCGCCTTCCCGAGCAGTTGCCTGATGGCGGCACTGAAACAGTTTGTGCCGCTGAGCCGGGGCACGCGGCTGCAGTTAAATGAGGTGGTGCTCTCGGGTGCCGATGAAGCACTGCTTGAAGGCCGTGCCGATCTTGTGATCTGTGGCCATGTGCCTCAGGGCTTTTTGGGTGATCAGTTGATCGAGGTAGAGTTTATTGCCGTGGCGCACCGTGATCATCCACTGCATCAACTGAAGCGCGGCCTCACTGGCGAAGATTTGCGACGTGAAATTCAGGTGGTGATTCGCGACTCAGGGGTGCAGTTAAAACGTGATGTCGGCTGGCTCGGTTCGAGCCACCGCTGGACAGTCACCAGCATTGATAAAGCGGCCGATGCGCTGGTGGCTGGCCTCGGTTTTGGCTGGCTGCCGTACCATCAGGTGAGCCAATATATTGAAACCGGGGTGCTGTTGCCGCTACCGCTGCGCGAAGGTCTGCGCAGGAAAGTGCCACTATACATGGTGTTTGGCCAACCTGAACGGCCCGGCCCGGCCACACAAAAACTCGCTGCGATCCTGCGCGAAAGCTGCCTCGGCAGGTGATTTTATTTGAGGAATATTCCGAAATCAGCCTGAGCACGCGTCAAGATAGCGGCCTATAAAATCCCGCGCGAGGCTATCTACCCCCTCAAACTCAACCCCGTGGTGATAGCTTGGCTTGTCAGCCTCACTGCGTGTCGAAACATGCCGCACCACACAGGGGAGGGTGATCACCTTGTCTCGATGCGGCGAGAGCGTCGGCATGTCGATACTAAAATGCTCACCTTCACGCCCCAATGGCCTAGGAGCCACCAAATTGGCGCCACCAAAGCTGATGTTTTTCATCTCGACAGCGAGCTGACTGCCGTCATCCTCCATCGCCAAACGAATCACCGATGCTTTGAGCGGCATGCGCACCGCTCGACGCGTCATGGTCGCCTCGATGCCCCCCGGATACTCCAGATGAACATGCAGGTAGGGCGCTGTTGCAATGTGGGTCACTCGGGTGCGAAATGCATATTGGCTCACCCCTCCCAGATAGCGAATCACCACCTCGTCACCCGGCGAAAGTGAGGGACGATTATCACGCTCTAAGGGCGCTGAGATGATCACCCCGTCTCCCACGCTATAGCCCAGTAACTCAACCAGATAACGCATGCCGCTGCCCTTTTTCTCTAGCTGAAGCCCCACACCGACCATTAGCCCCAAATCACGGTTTGTCATTACAGCCACCTCGCAGGTTGAATGATTACACCTAAAACACTACATATAGTTTCTAAGTTGACGCTAGGTAACTATATGTTGTTATTTTAGCTTTCGGCCAAAATAGCGAAACCTAAAGGAAACGGGGAACCGGCTACGGCTGGAAGGGTGTTGTGATTCAAGGCAGCGAATATTACAATCCCCTAGTGATGGGGGGACTAAACGGCTGATTAATAGAGCGTCGAAGCTTTCATCCTAGACTTTATTCTCTGCCACAGGAACTTTAAAGATGCAACTCTTTAAACTTTTATCGATTTTAGTTCTTTCATTGACTCTTCTAGCTTGTGGTAACAGCAGTAGCCCGCCAGCCGCTTTGGACGCAGCAGTCGACCCGAATGGTGACCCAGATAACGATGGCCTAAGCAATAGCCTTGAGTTAAACACCTATTTTACCAACATCAATGTGGCAGATACCGATGGTGATGGAATATCAGATGGCGATGAAGTTAATGAGCTAGGCTTTAACCCCGCCTCCAACGTCTACCGCTTTAACCCCTTGATTGCAGACTTGCCGGCCATCGGCATTGCGGTCGAAACCGTGCCAGACTTGGTACTTCGTTATACCGACTCTGTAGGCAATGAAAACTCAACATCCACCGCTAACGGTGGTGCTACTGTTGAATCCAGCACAGTGACTAATACAGGTAGCGTGTCACTCACCGTAGGGTATGAGGCCGAAGCAGATGTCAGCCTGTTCGGTGGCGTGACCGCCAAGAAAAGTATATCCGCGACCGGCACCTATACAAACAGTGTTGCCGCTACCAATGAGAGCCAAGAAACGTGGGAAACGGTTACCGAGAACAGAAGTTCAACCGCTCGTGAAACAGAAGGCGCCACTTTACGCATTGGCGTCAGCATTGAAAATGCCAGCAACATCACTTATGCGCTTGAGCATATAACACTGGTAGCCACATATTTCGACGGCAACGGGATGCGCCCCATTGCAACGCTAGGTTATGACCCAGCAGGCAGTGGGTTTCAGCGCACCAGCTTTTCACCTGGCGAAAAAAGTAACACATTATTATTTAGTTTTGATGAGCTGGATCTAGACACTGCGCTGGATGTATTGAAAAATGCACGCACTCTAGTGGTTGAACCGGCGCTGTTTGAACTCACCGATAAAGATGGTTTTGGCATTGACTTTGATAAAGGTGAAGTCGATGCCAAAACAGCTTTTGTGCTAATTGATTATGGCGTGACAAAACCACAGGAGAAATATAATGTTTCTGCCCTCAGCAGTCTGGGCGAGGGGTCATTAACGGTCGATAAAATACTCGGCAACATTCTAAATGTTGATTATGTCGATAACAGTGGTTTGCAGAGTGTCAGGGGCGTCGGTGGTGAGCCTGAGTCACGCTGGATATTATTGTTGATGCATGATGATGGCTTTAATGAAACTACCACCGTTTTTGATACTGACGCTGCCGATTATGATATTTCAGGCATTGAGGTTTTTCCCGGGGATGCCCTCAATCTGATTTACCTTACCGATGTTGATGGCGATGGCATTGGGATACGTGAGGAGTTTTTAAACGGTACCGACCCGAATAACCCGGATACCGATGGTGACGGTCTGACTGATGATGTGGAAATACGCAGCACGATTTTAGTGAATGCAATCAATATAATTGACCCTGACCGTTACCCTGCCAATGTAAAATCAAACCCTGTGCTGGCAGATGCGGATGGCGATCAGCTCAATGATAGTGAAGAAATTGTTCGCGGCCTGGATCCGAACAATGCCGATACCGATGGTGATGGCATCAGTGATGCGATTGATAACTTTAACGGGCAGATTCCGATAGCGGCAGATTTTGTGCTAACGCCACAAGGCGGTAGTAGCGTTAATCTGGCAGGCGTTGCTACGCCGCAATCTGGAACACGCGTGACATCCGTGACTATAGACTGGGGTGATAATAGTGAGAGTGATCTGATTGTTTCGCAAACCAACGCACCGCTGAGTGTTAATGAGTCACATGATTATCAACAACCACCGGCGCAAGATACAACGACGTACAATGTAACCATTACCATGTTAAGCACGGATGATGGTCCTGATAATAATCCAACGAATGTAACCGTGATTCATAGCGGAAGTTTTCAGTTGTTTAGTGAGAATACGTCAACAGATTTTGGCTCCAGCTGGTCTCCAGTTGAACACATACGTACCATGGCCGATAT
>JALSHQ010000158.1 GCA_026982145.1 Gammaproteobacteria bacterium
AGGGCTGCCTGAACGTGAGCGGTTGGTATTAACACTTTACTACGATGAAGAGCTTAACCTACGTGAGATTGGTTCCGTCATCGGTGTGAGTGAGTCACGCGTGAGTCAAATTCATAGTCAGGCATTGATTCGACTGCAGGCGAGACTGGGTCACTGGGTTAACAACGACTGATTACATAGGGGAGGGTACCTTGGATAAAGATATGAAAATACTCATCGTGGATGACTTTTCTACGATGCGGCGGATCATAAAGAACCTCTTGCGTGATCTTGGTTTTAACAACACCTCGGAGGCGGACGATGGCAATACGGCGCTGCCGATGCTGCAGGCAGGTGACTTCGATTTCTTGGTCACCGACTGGAACATGCCCGGCATGGAAGGCATTGATCTCTTGAGAGCTGTGCGTGCAGATGAAAAGCTCGCCAATCTTCCTGTATTGCTAGTGACGGCAGAGGCCAAGAAAGAGCAAATTGTTGAAGCCGCCCAAGCGGGTGTAAATGGATATGTAGTTAAGCCCTTTAATGCCGCAACACTTAAAGAGAAAATTGAGAAGATTTTTGAACGGATAGAGGCATCACAATAAATTCCACGGAGGGAGACGCAGCGATGGCACTCAACGAATCAATATTGAGCGAACGATGTCTGGAACAGGCGCGCGGTTTGGTCAGTAGCATAGAGGGTGGCAATGAAGATCAGGCAATTGATCACCTAAGAGAGATCAGCCGGCTCAACGAAACAAAAATGTTTCAAGAGATTGGTCGCCTAACACGTGAATTACACGATACGTTGGTAGGGTTTGGGACAGAAGCTGAAATTTCCACACTGGCTGAAAATGATATTCCTGATGCAAGGGAGCGCTTAAGCCATGTGATTAATGTGACTGATCAGGCAGCACATAAAACATTAGCGGCGGTTGAAGAGGCGATTCCTGTCTGTAAAGAACTTGAAGAGAGTGCTTCAAAAATTGAACATCAATGGAAACGCTTTATTTCAAGAGATTTGTCCGCTGACGAATTTCGTGAACTCTCTCGTGAGATTGGTGGTCATTTAGAGATCTCATCAGACCGTTACACAAAGATTAAAGCACACCTTAACGATATATTGATGGCTCAAGATTTTCAGGATATTACCGGTCAAATTATCCGCCGTGTGATCGGGCTTGTGCAAGATGTCGAAGATAAATTGGTGGGTCTGATTAAGCTTTCAGGTTGCCTAGAAGATGATAGTAACAAGCGAGAAAGCAAACCGGCAGAGAAAGTACTGGAGGGGCCACAAGTACCCGGAAAAGAGAGTGCAACTGCATTAAGGAGTCAGGATGAAGTTGATGACCTGCTCTCAAGCTTAGGATTCTAGTGACACCATGGCGATCGATACTGATGACGAAATCCTACAAGATTTTCTTGTAGAGGCAGATGAAATACTCGAGATGTTGGGTGAGCAGCTTGTTGATCTTGAGCAAAGCCCACAAGATTCTGAGCTGTTAAATGCTGTTTTCAGAGGGTTTCATACGATTAAAGGCGGTGCAGGTTTTCTAGCATTGACCGCACTGGTTGAGGTGTGTCATCACGCGGAAGATGTATTTAATGTTTTAAGGCAGGGAGAGCGAGTCGTTGATGCTTCCTTGATGGATGCCTTTTTAAGGGTGACTGACAGTGTTAATGACATGTTTGACGAGGTGCGAGAGGGAGTTGATCCTACACCTGCTGATCCTGAGTTGATTGAAACCCTTAAACGATTCCTTTCTGCTGAAGAGGAAGTTTCGTCCGCTTCTAAGCCTGAAGTGGTTTCAGCAGCACGGCCAGAGCCAAGTAGCACCGCCAATGCTAGTGGTGATAACGATGGTGATATTACTGATGAAGAGTTTGAATCACTCCTCGACCAGCTTCACGGTGGCGCTGCACCCAGCGCTACTGCTTCAAATCCTGATAAAAAAGTAGAGCGTAGCGGTGCCAATGAAGACATTACTGATGATGAGTTTGAGGCACTTTTAGATCAGCTGCATGGTGGAGGTGCTCCCAAAGCGGTAGAAGGCGCGAGTTCTGACTCTCCCAATGAAACCAATAACCGGTCAGGCAGCGCATCAACCGATGATGGCTTGATTACCGATGGAGAGTTCGAAGAGCTACTCGATCAGCTGCATGGAAAAGGTGAATCTCCAGTTGGAAAAACGGCTGATGCTGTCAAGCCGCAGCTTGCTACAGAAGCTAAACCAGTGGTGAAGAAGGATGTTGCAGTGAAACCCACACCTGCAAAGCCTGTTGCTAAAAAGAAAGAGGGTACCCCTACTCAAGCAGAGACCACTGTGCGGGTTGATACAAAGCGCCTTGATGACATTATGAATCTTGTTGGCGAACTTGTACTGGTCAGAAACCGCCTCTCAACACTTGAGTCCAGTAAGGGTGATGAGGCGATGACACAAGCGGTGGCTAATCTTGACCTCGTGACCACTGATTTGCAGAACTCGGTAATGAAAACGAGAATGCAGCCCATCAAAAAGGTATTTGGGAAGTTCCCGCGTGTTGTACGAGATCTTGCGCGGAGTTTGAAAAAAGAGGTCAACCTTGAATTGATTGGCGAAGAGACGGACCTTGATAAAAATCTTGTTGAAGCGTTAGCCGATCCGCTTGTTCATTTGGTTCGTAACTCGGTTGACCACGGTGTTGAGATGCCCGATGTACGCGAACAAGCCGGAAAAAATCGAGCAGGTAATGTCGTGTTATCGGCTACGCAAGAAGGCGACCATATTCTACTCATCATAAAAGATGACGGTGCAGGGATGGATGCCGATAAGCTCCGAAGTATCGCGGTTAGCAAAGGGCTATATGATGAGGATTCAGCGGCACGGTTGGATGATAAAGAATGTTTTAACTTAATTTTCATGCCGGGGTTCTCAACGAAAGAAGAGATCTCCGATATTTCAGGCCGAGGCGTCGGCATGGATGTTGTTAAGACACGAATTGCACAACTGAACGGTTCGATTGATATTGACTCAGAGATCGGTAAAGGAAGCCGAATCGCAATTAAGCTGCCGTTAACATTAGCGATCATGCCAACCTTGATGGTGCTACTCGGTAAACAGGTTTTTGCACTGCCACTGGTCAGTGTTGTTGAAATATTCAATCTAGATTTAACTGAATCGAAGGTGGTTGATGGGCAACCCGTGGTACTGATTAGAAATAAAGCACTGCCTATTTTTTACCTTAGAGAGTGGTTGATAAAAGGCTCACGAAGAGCCGAAAATCAAACAGAAGGGCATGTTGTTGTTGTCAGTTCAGGTTCGCAGCAAGTCGGTTTTGTTGTTGATCAGCTCATTGGTCAGGAAGAAGTGGTGATTAAGCCACTCGGGTCGATGTTGCACGGTACTCGCGGTCTTGCGGGAGCCACCATTACAGGGGACGGAAAAATATCACTGATTCTTGATGTGCCAGAGTTACTGACGGCATATGCATGATGACGACAGGGCTAAGATGTGACTGTTCGCGTACTGATAGTTGACGATTCAGGTTTCTTCAGGCGACGCCTGACAGAGATGCTGAATGCCGATAAGCACATTGAAGTGGTGGGTAGCGCTGTCGATGGCGCTGAAGCGATTAAAATGGCCGGCGAACTTAGACCCGATGTC
>JALSHQ010000159.1 GCA_026982145.1 Gammaproteobacteria bacterium
GTCGATGTGCGCCTGCTGCTACCCGGCGAGCATACGGATCACCCCGCCATTCGCCATGCCGGGCGACGTTTTTACTACCATTTGCTTTTAAGTGGGGTGCGCATCTTTGAGTATCAGCCACGTTTTTCGCACAGCAAAATCATGTTATGCGATCAGTGGAGCACGATCGGCTCAAGTAACTTTGACCGCTGGAATTTGGTCTGGAATCTAGAGGCCAATCAAGAGATTGATGACCCCGGTTTTGCAAGTTCAGTGAAACAGCTATTCCAGCATGATTTTGAACAGTGTGTTGAGATTGAGCTCAAAGCTTGGTCCGAGCGCCCTTGGCATCGACGCTGCCTTGAGTGGTACTGGGGATGGATTGATGCCCTGCTCTACCGTTTCAGCATGCATTGGCGCAGACGCCACAGAGCACAGCGGCGCATAAATCAACGCCCAAAATAGCGCTTTTAAGCCGCGCCTATTGCTGCCATTTACGAAGGTGCAACCGATATTCACAAGCGTAAAAGTAACAGAGCCTGCGCATGCATCATGATATGATCAGGTTGAGTGGTAATGTCCATTTGCAATGACAACATTGGGAGTAAACTTATCATGACAATCAATCCCCCCGCATATAAGAAGATTTTAGTCGCTGTCGACTTCTCTTCATCCTCCAAAAATATCGCCGCACGCGCACTCGATATTGCACGCACGCATGGTGCGGAGCTCACCCTGCTACATGCGGTGGAGTATCTTTCACCGCTCTCTTTTGGTGATGAGCTCATTCCATCGCCAGATTGGCTACTGGTTGAAAAACAACTTGTCAAACAGGGCGAAGCATCTTTGCTAACCTTTGCAAAAGAGATGCAGATGACGGAGGCTCAACGGCTTGTGCCCAGCGGCTCACCTAGCCATGAAATTGTTGAGCGTGCCAAAGCGCTAGGCATCGATTTAGTTGTCGTCGGCACTCATGGCCGTCGAGGGTTACAGCGGTTACTCGGCTCAACTGCGAGCAGTGTGATTAACCGTGCACCATGCGATGTGCTTGCGGTCAGGGTCGAGAAGGAATAGCCGCCACAAGTAAGGGCTTGCCTAACCTAGAGCGGAGCCTCTAGCTCGCGCGCGTTCAACCACGGAGAGCACAGCATCCGCTGCATTTTCACTGGCATTCTGTCTGAGCGCATGATGAACCTCAGCAAACTGTTGCTCTAAATCAGCCACGCGTTTAGGGTCATCCAGATAGGCAAGCACTGCTTGGCAGAGACTCTCAGGCGTGACTTCATCTTGTATGATTTCAGGAATCACCCGCTTGCCCAATAATAGATTGGGCAGCGAATAGTTATCAACCTTCAGCAGTTGCATCGCCAACCAATAAGAAAAAGGCTTCAGGCGATAAGCCACCACCATTGGCTTTTTCAGCAGCAGACCCTCTAGGGTTGCGGTGCCACTCGCCAGCAACACAACATCGGCGGCCGCCATCGCCTCACGTGACTGACCATCGATCACCGTAATCGGCAGGTGTGGCGCCTTCGCTTGAAGCACTTGCTCAAACAGTTCCCGAGTTTCACTGTTGGCAAAGGGCGCCACAAAGTGAAGCCCGGGGCGCTGCTCAATGCACTGTGCGGCTGCGGCTACAAAATAGTCGGAAAGACGTGAAACCTCGCCCATGCGACTGCCCGGCAAGAGTGCAATGATATGTTTATCCAACGGCAGGTTCAGCGCTGCACGCGCAGCCATGCTGTCAGATTGCAAAGGAATCATATCAGCCAGCGGGTGCCCCACAAATCGAACCGGCACATTGTGCTCTTCATAAAACTTGGCTTCAAACGGAAAGAGCGTCACCATCAAATCAATCGCTCGTGCAATTTTTGGTAAGCGGTACTGACGCCATGCCCAGACAGATGGGCTGACATAGTGAACCGTTGGAATATTGTGGTTACGCAGGCGTGTCTCAAGCCCAATGTTGAAATCAGGCGCATCGATGCCAATAAAAACATCGGGGGGGTTATTGAGCAGCTTGCGCGCCAGACCTGCCCGGATTGATCGCAACTCCATATATTTGCCAATGCCAATCAGTCCCATCACGGCAAGTTTTTCGGCAGGATAAAGCGCATCACACCCCTGCTCAATCATCTTCGGCCCGGCGATCCCTTCAAAGCGCGCCGCTGGCACACGTTGCTTTATCGCCTTGATCAGCTCAGCCCCAAGCAGATCCCCCGAGGTTTCCCCTGCAACGATCCCTATGCGCACGTATGATGTTCTCTTATCTGTAGTTTGGAGCGGTTTAACGAACAATGCCGCGTTGTGATTTTTCGATAAAATCAGCCAACAGCGCTATTTCGCCCGAAGCGGGGTTAAGCGCGCGTATCTG
The DNA here is from genome assembly GCA_026982145.1 of Gammaproteobacteria bacterium. Lineage (GTDB taxonomy): Bacteria > Pseudomonadota > Gammaproteobacteria > SZUA-140 > SZUA-140 > SZUA-76. Next base: position 2,354 of record JALSHQ010000159.1, read on the forward strand.
CTGCACGGCCTGCTCAGTGGTGATGCCTGACTTGTAAATCAGCTTATAAGCACGCCGCAAGTCACGCATCACTTCTGTGCTAAAGCCACGTCGCTTTAACCCTTCAATATTAAGCCCAAACGGCTTCGCCATGTGGCCAGAAGCCAGCACATAGGGGGGCACATCTTTGGGTAATACACTGCCCATTGCCGTGAAAGCGTGCTGACCGATAACGCAGAATTGATGCACCAAAGTGTAGCCGCCTAAAATCGCATAATCGTCAATCGTCACATGCCCGGCCAACGCCACATTATTCGCAAGAATAGTATTGTTCTTCACCACGCAATCATGTGCGATATGCACATAGGCCATGATGAGGTTATCGTTACCGATTGAGGTGACCCCCAAATCCTGTGCCGTACCGCGGTTAAGCGTACACCCTTCTCGGATCACATTGTTGTCACCAATTTCAAGGCGTGTCACTTCCCCCTGGAATTTTTTATCCTGCGGATCTTCCCCCACGGAGGCAAACTGAAAAATCTGGTTATGCTTGCCAATGGTTGTCGGCCCTTTAACCACGACATGCGATCCAATCACACAACCACTGCCGATCTCTACATCAGCCCCCACCACTGAAAATGGGCCAATACTCACATCGTCTGCGATGCGTGCATCGGGATCAATAATGGCAGAAGGATGAATCATAAAAATTATTAATTACACGCTATGTTATACAGGCTGCACAGAGCAGGTAATTTCAGCACTCGCCACCACGTTATCACCCACCAGCGCTTTTGCATCGAACTTCCAGATGCTGCGCTTGTGACGAATTAGATCGGCCTTTAATATCAGCTGGTCACCCGGCACGACCGGCTGCTTAAAGCGGGCATGATCAATGCCAACCAGATAATAGAGTCTTTCGCCATCCGGGGCATCGTTCATGCTCTTTGCGGTAAGAATAGCGATCGCCTGAGCCAGCGCCTCGAGAATCAAAACACCCGGCATAACAGGTTTGACCGGAAAGTGCCCCGGGAAAAAGGGCTCGTTAATCGTCACATTTTTTAACGCCGTCAGCGTTTTGCCCGGCACACATTCAATCACTCTATCGACCAGTAAAAACGGATAGCGGTGTGGCAGATGCTGCATCACCTGATGGATGTCCATCGCACCCACCTCAACCTGCTCTGTTTGCTCCTGTGCCATCGTTTATGCTTTACCTTTTTCCTTCAAACATTGTTAGATCACTTATGAACCATTTTCTCAAGCACTTTAAGACGCCGCGCCATTTCA
>JALSHQ010000160.1 GCA_026982145.1 Gammaproteobacteria bacterium
CTTTAAGGTTCTTCGGAACAGCACGCCTATTACTGGAATATCCCCAAGGAAGGGTATCTTTTCACGAACCTCTCGCCTCAACTGCTCATAGATGCCACCCAATACAACCGTTTCGCCATTTTCTACCAGTACCTGTGTCTGCACCTCACGCGTTTCGATGCTTGGGATACCCGAGACAACATCGCCAACGTTATCTTTCTTAACTATCAGATCCATGATGATGCGATCATCAGGGGTAATTTGTGGGGTGACTTCAAGGCTCAATACTGCCTTCTTAAAAGTAACGGTGGTTGCCCCGCTCGAAGCCGCCTGTTGATAAGGCACCTCAACCCCCTGCTCAATCATGCCTGTAGATTGATTGGCAGTGATTAAGCGCGGACTCGAGACCACCTCGCCCTCACCCTCTGCCTGCATCGCAGAGAGTTCCAGCTCTATCAAAAAATCATTCCCCAGCACCGCGAGGCCAAATGACCCTGCATCGCCGATCACGGGTAAATTGATATTCAACCGATCATTCATTTCTCGCACTTCGCCATTGATAACCTGAGTCGTCCCATTAAGTGAACCTGCGGTTGTTTCTAGGTTTGCGCCATTCGGCTGAGAGCCTGTCACCCCAAAGCGCGAGCCAATATCACGCCTGAAATCATCGCTGGCCACCACAATACGCGATTCAATCAACACTTGTCGCACCGGGATATCCAACTGGCTAATCAAACGGTATGCATCTTCAAGTTTTTCAGGGGTATCACGAATCAGCAGGTTATTGGTTCGCTCATCTACGGAAACCCGCCCTCTGTCTGACAGCATTGAGTTATCAGCAGATGATAATATTTCAGCCACCTCACTCGCCTTCGCATAATTAACCTGAATCACCTCTGAAAATAATGGCGCCAGTTCATCAACCTGCTTTTGAGATTCAAATTCCTGTTTTTCCCGCGCTGCGATCTCTTCACTCGGCGCAATCAACATCACATTGCCCTGTTTGCGCTTAGCTAACGCTTTGGTCTTTAAGATCAAGTCTAATGCCTGATCCCAGGGTACATTCTGTAAACGTAGTGTCACACTGCCTTGCACTGTATCGCTGGTCACCATATTGATACCGGTAAAATCGGCGATTAACTGCAGTACGGCACGAATCTCTATGTCTTGAAAGTTAAGTGAAAGTCGCTCGCCCGAGTAACCAAATTTATCACGCTTAATCTCTTCTTTTTCTGCTGCAGTGAGTGGTGCAATTTCAAGCGTAAAGGTATCGTTTGTCTGGTACGCCAACTGCTCAAAATCACCTTCAGATTTTACAATTAATCGCGTATTTAGATTCTCCATAAAACTATCAATCGTTATTACGGGTGTCGCAAAGTCAACAACATCAAGGCGACGGATAAGCTCTTCAGGAAGCGAGGCATCAAGGAAGTCTAGTATCACATTACCGCTTTCTTCTGTGATATTAACGGGTATCGTTGAATCCGAAAGGGTCACAATAATGTGAGCTTCACCTTTTTTCCCTCTCCTAAAATCAATATTCTTAATTTTATGCTGGCGCTTAACCACCTCATGAAGCACGTTCTCATGGGTAATATCGTCTTTATCGACTATTGCCCCTTCGCCCGACTCTGGCATAACACCTTTAACAGCATCACTACCCAAAATAATATAAAAATCTCCACCATCTATGCGAGTCTCATATTGCACCATCCGCACAAGGTTCAATACTACTCGGGTACGCCCTTTTGCTTCGACTGCATTAATACTGCGTGCAATGCCCATGCCTATGGGAACTTTTTTCGCGACTTTGCTGGTGGTATTTGGAAAGTCCAACGCAATACGAGCAGGGTTATCGATAGTAAAACTAAGTGGTTTCTCTATTTCTGCCACACCAGAAAGTGATAGCCTGATTTGTACTCGATCACCTGGCAATGAAACAAAACCAACTTCCTCTAACACCTGCACAGCATCAGTAGTTTCCTCAGCATTAGAAGATAATGAGCCGACTAGCAATAAACCCAACATAGCCACCCCCAGGGACGTACGAGGCAGTAGCTTTCTCAAGCAACTCATAAAACTACTCAAACTCTGGGTCATCATTTTCCACCACTCCCATTCCATATCATTCATCATTTAGAGACAGTTCCGCTGGCCGATTTTTCCAACCACCAAGCCCGTCCGAGATAATTTCAATAAGCTCAATATTGTCACTACCTACCTTGAAAATTTTCCCATGATTTTGCCCGATGTAATTGCCACGTTTTACTCTATAGATAATGCCATCAGGCGCCTTGATTAACCCCCAGCTTTCGCTGGCATACTCTAGCGTTCCCATCATCATTAATGTTTCTAGCGGATATGACTCAAGTGTGTCTCTAACGCGCGCTCCATCTGGAAATAGGCCATCGCCCATCTCACTGGTTTTCTTCGAGCGATCCGCTTTTGGATTTATCGTTTCCCATGTAATAAAAGGATCTCTGATTTCATCCAAGTAGGCTACATATATGAATTTCTCAAAGGGCTTCAGTTCAGGTAAAGGTTCTACCACCCCTGGGTTTTCGGCCTTAATCTTAGCCACAAAAGATTCCAGATCACCAACACCACCACTACTGCAAGCCGTAAGCATTAACGCGGCACATAAATATAAACCAGCACGATAGTTACGAACCATATCCCTTCCTGCCTCGCCATTTGAAACCCGGTTTTTTTTCATATTGAGTCGCACTTTTAACACGCTATTCTTCTTCCTCAATATAGCGGTAAGTTTTAGCCGTTGCTTCCATAACTAAAGCATCCTCACCACTTTTTTTAACCTTGCCATTGGGCGTAATTGTAAAGTCATGCAGCGTCACAATCCGCGGAAGCTCTGCTAAGTCACTAACAAATTTCCCAAATTCATGATAATTTCCCGACATCCTTAACTTAATAGGAAGTTCAGCATAAAACTCTGCTGGAATTTCGCTCTCAGGTTTAAAAAGATCAAATTCCAAGCCATTTTTAATACCTGTTTGTGAAACATCGACCAACAGTTCAGCAACCTCTGTTTCACTGGGCAACTGCCTTAACATCGCCCCAAATGACAATTTCATCTCTTCCATTTGAGTAATGTACGCACCAAGATTCCCCGCCTTTGCTTGCTTGACCTTGAATAGATCCTTCAACTCCAGCTCCTTCTTTTCTGCAACCTCTAGCGCTGCAATTTGATCTTTAGTATCAAACCAATAACCTGCACCCAGCACACCCACTGACAATAAAACGATCGCAATAACTTTAAGTGCTATGGGCCACTTTGAGACATCGTTGTAGTCAATTTTACTCAGCTCAGAAAAATCAATATTTAGATTGATAGCCATGTTTACCTCTACAATCCTTCTTCAACGGCGTCCACCGGAACAGTCTGCTCCACATGAAGCGTAAATGTACTCGTGCGCACTCGCTGTTTTACAATGGCTTCGATCACTTCTAGCCTTGGATTTGAGAACCACGCTGACTCATCAAGCTTGCGCATAAATATCGATACGGTTGCATTTGACTGTGCAACACCCATAATTTTAACGGCCTTATTACTTTGAGAAACTTCAGTTAAATAGACCCCCTCAGGAACATTCCGCACAAGCTCGTCAAA
>JALSHQ010000161.1 GCA_026982145.1 Gammaproteobacteria bacterium
TGGCCAACTGCCTCAAACAGATGGGCGCCAAGATCAGCGGCGCGGGTACGGATGCGATTACGATTGAGGGCGTTGAACGCCTCGGCGGCACACGTTACACCGTACTGCCGGATCGCATTGAAACAGGCACTTACCTCGTGGGCGCTGCGGTGACGAAAGGGAAGGTGCGGGTGCGCGACACGCGCCCCGATACACTCGATGCAGTGCTGGCTAAACTGCAGGAAGCCGGCGCAAAAATCACCACGGGTGATGATTGGATTGAACTCGATATGGAAGGGCGAACCCCTAAAGCGGTCAATGTGACCACCGCGCCGTACCCAGCGTTCCCAACGGACATGCAGGCGCAATTCACCGTGCTGAATGCGGTTGCAACGGGCACCGGCACCATCACCGAAACGGTCTTTGAGAATCGCTTTATGCATGTGCCAGAACTGCAGCGTATGGGGGCAGATCTGAGGCTGGAAGGGAACACAGTGGTCTGTGTCGGCGTGGACAAACTGGCGGGTGCTCAGGTGATGGCGACCGACCTGCGTGCTTCGGCCAGCCTAGTGTTGGCGGGGTTGGTGGCAGAGGGGGATACGGTGGTGGATCGTATCTACCACATCGACCGAGGCTACGACTGTATCGAAGAGAAGCTGGCATCGCTTGGCGCCAAGATTCGACGTGTACCCGATTAACACTTTTTTTAGCAGAAGCGAATTAAATAAGATGAGTGCCACAATTACCATCGCGCTATCCAAAGGGCGGATATTTAAAGAGACCTTGCCGTTGCTGGCGCACGCCGGGATTATTCCGCAGGATGACCCGACCACCAGTCGAAAATTGATTCTTGATACCAATCTTGATGATGTGAAATTGGTCGTGATTAGGGCCATTGATGTGCCGACCTTTGTGGAATACGGTGCGGCAGATATGGGGGTCACCGGGAAAGATGTGCTGGTTGAATACGGCGGCGATGGCCTGTATGAGCCGCTCGATCTGAAAATTGCCCGGTGCCGCATGATGGTCGCCGGCCCCAAAGACGGGGTGGTGGATGAGAGTCGCATGCGCATCGCCACCAAATATGTTGAAACGGCCAAACGTTATTTTGCAGCGCAGGGACAGCAGGTCGAGATCATTAAACTTTACGGTGCGATGGAGTTGGCACCGATCGTAGGGCTTGCCGATCGCATCGTGGATGTGGTGGACACCGGCAACACCTTAAAAGCGAATGGGCTGGTAGCGATGGATCACATCGCCGATGTCAGCTCGCGCCTGATTGTGAATAAAGCCTCGATGAAAATGAAGCATGAACGTGTGAAACGCTATATCGATTTGATCGCCGAAGCGGTGGCGCAGAGCGGCTAAGCCTGATGGTCAATGGCAGCAGAATGGTGAGTGGATATCGAAGTTTGATGGAGGTCTCTCGTGGTTGAAATCATGCGTTTGGATGCATCGGCATCCAACTTTAGAAAAGCACTTGATGCCCGCCTCGCTTGGGATAGCGAAGTGGATGAGACGATTCACCAGACTGTGCGCAGCATCCTCGCCGACGTACGCAAGCGTGGCGATGCCGCCGTGGTGGAATATACTAATCGTTTTGACCGCCTCGCTGTGGCGGATATGAGTGCGCTGGAGATCCCGCTCGCGCAGCTTAAAGCGGCGCGCGCGAAGGTAGATGCCGTACAGTGCCAAGCACTGGAACAGGCTACTGAGCGCCTTTACGCTTACCACGAGCACCAAAAGGTAGCGTCATGGTCCTACACCGAGGCTGATGGCACGCTGCTCGGGCAGCAAGTGACAGCGCTCGACCGGGTGGGGCTTTATGTGCCGGGGGGTAAGGCGGTCTATCCGTCATCGGTGCTGATGAATGCGATTCCGGCAAAGGTAGCAGGCGTAGCAGAATTGATAATGGTGGTGCCGACGCCCGATGGCATCGTTAACGAAATGGTGCTGGCAGCCGCTGATATTGCGGGGGTGGACCGCGTCTTTACCATGGGTGGTGCGCAAGCGATTGCAGCACTGGCCTACGGGACAGAGACGATTCCGCAGGTCGACAAAATCGTCGGCCCCGGTAATATCTACGTCGCGACTGCCAAAGGGATGGTGTTTGGCGCCGTCGGGATCGACATGATTGCAGGCCCCTCTGAAATACTAGTCATCAGTGATGGCGGCACCCACCCCGATTGGATCGCGATGGATCTTTTTTCGCAAGCTGAGCATGATGAAGATGCGCAGTCGATCCTGCTCTCGCCCGATGCGGCTCACCTCGATGCCGTGCAGGCGAGCATTGAGCGGCTGCTGCCGACGATGGAGCGCGCCGATATTATTCGCCGCTCACTGGCCGCGCGCGCTGCTTTTATCAAAGTGACGGATCTGGATCAGGCGGCGGAGATCTCAAACATCGTCGCACCAGAGCATCTGGAGCTGTCGGTCGAAGCGCCCGAGGCGTTGGCGAAAAAGATTCGCCATGCGGGCGCCATCTTTATGGGGCGCTACACGGCGGAGGCGGTGGGTGACTACTGTGCAGGCCCCAACCATGTGCTACCGACCGCGCGCACGGCGCGCTTCTCATCGCCACTGGGTGTTTACGATTTTCAGAAACGCTCAAGCTTGATTATGTGTTCAGCAGAGGGTGCATCAACGTTGGGCAAAACAGCCTCAGTATTGGCGCGTGGTGAAGGGCTTACTGCGCATGCCCGTTCGGCTGAGTACCGCATTAAGGATGATTAAGCGTCGCCCCTTTAATTCCCGCATACAGATGATATGTCGCGCCACCGTTGCTTTTCTCAACAGGCAGATAAGAGTATGCTTAGCAGCAAGTTGCGATCACGCAGCGAGCAAGGAGAATATACATGACTGCGCGCAAGGCCACAGTCACTCGCAACACATCTGAAACGCAAATCACGATCACCATCAACCTCGATGGGACGGGCGTTGCTACGTTTGAAACCGGCGTACCGTTTTTAGATCACATGTTGGATCAGGTGGCGCGCCACGGCTTGATTGACCTCGATATCAAGGCGGTCGGAGATCTACATATCGATGCTCACCACACGGTGGAAGATATCGGCATTACACTGGGGCAGGCGTTGACACAAGCGCTGGGCAGCAAACAGGGCATTCGCCGTTACGGGCACGCCTATGTGCCACTCGACGAAGCGCTGTCACGCGTCGTGATCGATCTCTCAGGTCGCCCGGGGCTGGAGTATCATGTTGATTACCCGCGCGCGCGCATCGGTGATTTCGACGTAGATCTGCTGCTGGAGTTTTTTAACGGTTTTGTTAATCATGGGCAGGTGACCCTGCACATCGATAGCCTGCGCGGCAAGAATGCACACCATGTTGCTGAAACAATCTTTAAAGCATTCGGGCGCGCGCTGCGGGTGGCGGTTGAGGCCGATGCGCGCATGGCGGGCATTCTACCCTCCACCAAAGGGCACCTGTGATGTTGGTTTGGTCTCTCCAGCGCGTCTCAGCTTGACTGGTTTATAGAGTAGTTGGAAGAAGCAGTATGGCAACAGTGGCAGTTATTGACTATGGAATGGGTAATATCCGCTCTGTCTCAAAGGCGTTAGAACATGTCAGTGATGATACTCAGGTAATCGTGACCCATGAGGCGGAG
>JALSHQ010000162.1 GCA_026982145.1 Gammaproteobacteria bacterium
GATGTTGGATAGCCGTGGTGGCTCAGGCGGCGGTGGCGGTGGTTATGGGGGCGGCCAAAGCCAGCATCAAAATCAAGGCGGGGGTGCGCCGAGCAGTGCCGACAACAAACGTCAGAGTGCTGCACCGTCGCAAGGCGGATCACAGAACTTTGACGACTTTGATGATGATATCCCGTTCTAGAGAGCTTGTTAGTCAGATAAATTAGCATTTAAAAAAGGCCTGTTTTTCAGGCCTTTTTTGTTTGTGGCGGTTGTTGTAGTCATTTTGCATAAGGCTAGAAAAATGACTTTAAGTTTTAGGGTGAATTTGTGACACTATAGCCACTGTTTTTTCTTAATTGATAAATAGTTAGCGCTATGGGCTAAAGTGATTTGATCACTCGTCGATTAAAGTGTACAGCAGTGCTTGAATAGCAATAGTTAATTTTCAGGGAGAGAGATAGATGCCAATTTTGATCGATGAAGAAACAAAAGTGATATGTCAGGGATTCACAGGGAAGCAGGGGACGTTTCACTCCCAGCAGGCGATCGAATATGGCAGCCGTTTTGTCGGCGGCGTTACCCCCGGTAAAGGCGGCCAGAGTCACTTAGATCTCCCCGTATTTAATACTGTGCACGAGGCAGTGGCGGGCACGGGCGCTGAGGCGACGATGATCTATGTGCCTGCACCTTTTGCGGCTGATGCGATTCTTGAAGCGGCCGATGCTGGCATTAAAGTGATTGTCTGTATTACTGAAGGGATTCCGGTGCAGGAGATGATTAAAGTGAAGGCGCAGCTGGCAGATTATGATGCCCGCTTGATTGGCCCCAACTGCCCTGGCGTGATCACCCCGGGTGGCTGCAAAATTGGCATCATGCCCGGTGCGATTCATCAGCCCGGTGTGGTGGGTGTAGTGTCACGCTCCGGCACACTCACTTACGAAGCGGTACACCAGACCACGCAGAATGGGCTTGGGCAGAGCACCTGTGTGGGCATTGGCGGTGACCCGATTCACGGCATGAATTTTATCGATTGCCTAGAGCTGTTTGAGCAGGATGAACAGACCAAAGCGATCATGATGGTGGGTGAGATTGGCGGCACAGCAGAAGAAGAGGCGGCTGAATATATACAATCTCATGTCACTAAGCCGGTGGTCTCTTACATTGCAGGGTTGACGGCACCGCCAGGCAAACGAATGGGGCATGCGGGGGCGATTATTTCGGGTGGAAAGGGTACCGCAAGTGACAAGATCGCTGCGCTGCAAAATGCGGGTGTTTCAATTGCGGAGTCACCTGCGGATATGGGTGACCGAATTCTTGAGGTCTGCCCTGCCTGATCGTGGCTGTGCGGATGAGGTCATTGCGTGATCGATAAACTGTATGAGTAATAAGCTACGCGTTGCCATGGCGCAGATCGATCTATTAGTCGGTGATGTCGCGGGCAATAGTGCCAAGGTGGTTGAGTATGCACGGGAGGCACGCGCTCAGCTCAATGCCGATGTGGTGCTCTTCCCTGAGCTGACATTAACGGGTTATCCGCCAGAAGACCTGCTGTTACGCCCCGCGATGCAGCCACAAATTGATGCCGCACTGGCCACGGTGATGCGTGATGTTCACGGCATCACCGTGGTGCTGGGCTACCCGCATTACGAAGCGGGGGAGTGTTTTAATGCCGCCATTGTGATTCGCGATGGTGAGATTCAATGCCGTTACCACAAGCAGTCTCTTCCCAACCATAGCGTCTTTGATGAAAAGCGCTACTTCTCTGCCGGCACCACCCCCACTGTTGCTGAGGTTAATGGGGTCAAAATAGGCCTCTCTATCTGCGAAGACATTTGGCAGCCACAAGTGATGGCGCAGGCAAAGCAAGCGGGTGCGCAGTTGATGGTCACCCTTAACGCCTCACCGTTTCATGCTGGAAAACAGCAGGTGCGTGAGGATGAGTTGGCGCAACGTGTGGCCGAAAGTGGCCTGCCGATCATCTACCTCAATCTTGTGGGGGGGCAGGATGAGTTGGTCTTTGATGGTGGCTCATTTGTGATCAACGCAGAAGGGAGCGTTACACAGCGCCTCGTGCCATTGTCGGAGGTGCTCGCCTTGGTTGAGTTCTCCCAGAGCAAGTGCGGCGCATGGGCACCACTGCCCGCTGAGGTGGCCGCACTCCCCTCTGATGAGGCGATGGTTTATGATGCGATCGTGCTCGCAGTGCGCGACTATATTCATAAAAATGGTTTTAACAGTGTAGTGATCGGCCTCTCTGGTGGTATCGACTCAGCGTTGACACTCGCCATTGCCGTTGATGCGATGGGTGCTGAAAATGTAGAGGCGGTGACGATGCCTTCTCGTTATACCGCCGCAATGAGCATCGAAGACTCGTTTGCAGAGAGTGAAGCGCTGGGCATCAAGTGTCATCAAGTTGAGATAGAGCCGATGTACCAATCATTTTTATTCGCACTGCAAAGTGAATTTCTGGGGGCTACACCAGATGCTACCGAAGAGAATATTCAAGCACGGTGCCGCGGTATTATCTTGATGGCGATTTCAAATAAGGGGCGGAAGATTGTGTTAACCACGGGCAATAAAAGTGAAATGTCCGTAGGTTATGCAACACTCTATGGTGATATGGCGGGTGGCTTTGCACCGCTCAAGGATGTACCGAAGTTGCTGGTCTATCGTCTCTCTGAATATCGTAATACTCTTTCTCAGGTGATCCCGCAGCGTGTGATTGAACGGCCACCTTCAGCAGAGTTAGCTCCGGACCAGAAAGATGAAGATAGCCTGCCCCCTTATGAGGTTCTGGACCCCATTCTGGAGATGTACATCGAGCAAGACATGAGCCCAGAGCTGATCGTGAAAGCGGGGTATGACAACGAGGTGGTTCAGCAAGTGGTGGCGATGGTCAAACGCAATGAGTATAAGCGCAGGCAAGCGCCGCCGGGTGTGCGGATTACCCAGCGTGCCTTTGGACGTGATCGCCGCTACCCCATTACCTCAGGCTTTCGCGAAGACTAACCGTAAAACAGCGCCTTAAATGAGCTGGGGTTTTTACGGGAAGTGTTTAACGATCTCATCAAGGTGACGGCGCGGTGTGGGCTCCGGCAGTTCAGCAGGGTAGCCAACACTAAGAATCGCAATGGGTTGATACTCATCGCTAATATTGAGCGTAGTTTTTACTGCATGCTCATCAAAATCCCCTACCCAAGTTGACCCCATGCCGGCGGCAACAATCGCGAGTTGAGCGTAAGTGGCGGCAATCGTCGCATCCTGTATGGCGTAAAGAGATGCGCCACGCTCACCAAAAGTTTTGGCAGAGCGGTTGGGCTCTGCACTGAAGACGAGGCAGACTGGCGCCTCTGAAATGAACGCCTGTCCGCGGGCGGCTTCACGCAGGGCATCGCGTGTGGCTTGGTCGTCAATAATCGTGATTTGGTACGCTTGCAGATCCCCCGCGGAAGGGGCGGCGCAGGCCATCTCAAGCACCGCATGAAGTTTACCTTTTTCGATGGCGCTTTTTGTTTGGTATTTTCTGACTGAGTGACGGTGGCGTACTGTTTCGAAGAAGTCCCACATTTATCTATTCCTCGTATTGATTCCAACACG
>JALSHQ010000163.1 GCA_026982145.1 Gammaproteobacteria bacterium
TTTATTGGGGTACGCTCTGCTATTTTATACTGCGCTAAATCTTCCATTGTCCAGATGCCCCCGCCCTCTTGAGTACCATTCACAAGGCGCTGGGCAACTTCACCGCGGTAAAAACCGGCAGCACCATTTTTGGCAATCGCTTCCAGTGTGTTGGCGAGATCAGGCTGTTTAACCAGAAAACCCTTTGCCGGGACTTTATTATTATGCAGAAAGATAGCCGCCGCGGCGGGTGATTTTTTCAGCGCTTTTAGGCGGAAGCCGACGAGGCGTCGATAACGCTTATCCACAGCAAAGCCGCTGCGTGCGAGCGCAATAGCCGGAGCAAGGCTCTGTGAGAGTGGCAACTTGCCGTAACGGTTAGCAAGGTGCTCCAGTGCGGCAGGCACACCAGGAATGCCAGCCGCAAGCGGCCCGTCGATCGATAGTTTTGGAATGATGTTGCCATTTTTATCGAGGTACATATCGCGGTGCGCAGCTAGTGGGGCGCGCTCACGGCCGTCAAGCATGGTCTGAAAGCCGTCAGACGCCCGGTGTAGCAGCCAAAAACCACCGCCCCCAAGACCGGAGCCGGCGGGTTCTACCACTGCCAGCGCAGCAGTGACGGCAACCGCGGCATCAAAAGCGTTGCCCCCCTGATTGATGATCTGGATGCCAGCTTCAGTGGCAAGCGGATGCGCGGAGGCAACGGCCGCGGCAGAGGGTTTTTCGACCGCAGCTTGTGCGGCGGCTAACGGTGCAAAGAAGAGCAATGCAGCTATAAACAGTGTTTTACCGTCGCGCATATGAGAGTCTGCTTTATTGAGTGTTGTACTGTAAAAATTTCAGCACGAAAAAAAGGTTAGTCCGCTTCGCCCGCAGTAATGCGTTCATAACGCGCCATTAAGACTTCTTTGCTTTCGACGCGTTCAGGGTCGAGCGGGATGCAGTCGATTGGGCAGACCTCGACACACTGCTGTGTTTCGAAATAGCCCACACACTCCGTGCAGAGGTTTGGGTCGATCACATAGATCTCATCACCCTGAGAGATGGAGCCGTTGGGACATTCGGGTTCACATACATCGCAGTTGATGCACTCGTCTGTAATCATTAAAGCCATAAAGGTATTCCTGCGTTAAACGTGCTGTTGCCGCGCAGATTTTAACGCATTTTGTGGCGCAGTGCAGTCTCGATCTCAGGGTGAACAAACGCCGAAATATCACCGCCGAGCGCTGAAATTTCACGCACCAAACTTGAGGATAAATAGGTGTATTTTTCGGCTGGCATCAGAAAAAGTGTTTCAATATCGGCGGCCAATTTTCGGTTCATGCCCGCGAGCTGAAACTCATACTCAAAGTCCGATACTGCGCGCAGCCCGCGGATGATGACACTAGCCCCTTTTTTCCGCGCAAACTCAACCAACAGCTGATTAAAGCCGCATACCTCAACATTGCTGACCCCCTCAAGCGCAGTGCGCGCCAGTGCAATGCGCTCCTCGGCACTAAAGCGTGGCGCTTTGCCGGGGTTGGTGGCGACCGCAACAATCACGTGGTCAAACAGCCGCACTGCACGTGCCACCAAATCGCTGTGGCCGTGGGTCAGTGGGTCAAATGTGCCGGGGTAGATCGCTGTGGAGCCCATGTTTGCGCTTTCCTGTTTGGGGGTCGGTTTAATCGCTGCTATTTTAGCAGCCCGCAGCGCGAAGCCCAATGGGTTGCCCGTTGCGGGTTGCGAGCGCGTAAATCACCTTGCCCGCCTGTTTCTCTCGGTGGAGTTGCCACTCTTTTGGGAGTTGAGGTGCGGCGGAACCTTTGGCACGCTCCATATAAATAAGTGCGCGTGCCGCAAGCCACCCACCAGATTCGAGCTGTAAGCAGTAATTTTCAAGGGCATCAGCTTCGAAAGGGGGATCAATAAAGACGATATCGAAAGGTTGTGGTGGGCGTTGCAAGTAGTGGTCAGCACTGCACTGCTCGATGGTCGCCCCCTCTGTTTTGAACTGGCTTGCACTGGTCATGAGTTGCTTTGTGACGGCGCTATTCTGTTCGACCATCACCACTTCACGTGCGCCACGTGATAGCGCTTCAAAGCCGAGCGCACCGCTGCCGCTGCAGAGGTCAAGGCAGCGAGCGCCTGCAACATCTGTTTGCAGCCAGTTAAACAGCGTTTCACGGATGCGATCCGGGGTGGGGCGCACGCCGGGCGCTTGGGTGAATTCAATTTTCCGCCCCCGCCAGCTGCCGCCGATGATGCGCAGCTGCCCGGCATTATGATGATTCGCCACGGTGCTACTCGAAACCGGTCGCCGCCTTAACCGCAGGCGGCGTTGCGCCAACCGTCACAGTGACCATCTTGTTTGGGTGAACACGCCGTTTAAAAGCCTCTTTGATCTGCTCCAGTGTGACGGCATTAATGCGCGCGTTATAACTATCGAGGTAGTCGAGCGGCAGATTGTAAAAACCGATGTTGCCGAGGAAGCCAAGAATTTTACTGTTGCTCGCAATGCGTAGCGGAAAGCCCCCGGTGATATTGCGTTTAGCCGCCTCCAGCTCAGCGGTTGTTGCACCGTTCTCAATGAACGCTTTGAGTGTGGCAAACATCACCTCAATGGCATCACTCGACTGATCATTGCGGGTCTGTAGCCCCATCATGAAAGGGCCTGCAACACGCATCGGGGAGAAGAAACTGTAGGCGCTGTAGGCTAGGCCGCGCTTCTCTCTGATCTCTTCACTGATGCGTGACACCAGTCCGCTGCCGCCGAGGATGTGGTTGCCGACATGCAGGGCGAATAGGTCTGGGTCATCACGCGTCACCCCGAGTTGCCCAATGGAGATGTGGGTTTGGGTTGATGGATGTTCGATATTGATCACGATCCCTTTTTCAAGTGCAGCGGGCGGCGCGATTGTTGGCGCAGCTTGGCCTGCTTCAAGCCCTTGGGTGATCTGCGTGGCGATCGCCTCGGCGGCGGAGCGGTTAACATCTCCCACGATGGCAACGACGGCATTTTTGGCCACGTAATAGTGTTGGTAATGTTTGATCACATCTTCGCGGGTGAGTGCCGTAACGCTCTCTTCAAAACCGAGCGAAGGTGCGCTGTAGGGGTGGTCGCCATAAAGTGCTTTAAAAAAGGCTTTATTGATCATAGAGCGTGGTGATTGCAGTTGTGATTGAATCGCGATGATCGTCTGTTTTTGATTACGCTCAAAACTCTCGACTGGAAATGTAGGTTGGTTCACCGTTAAGGCGAAGAGCTTCAATGCAGGGGTTAACAGTGCCGGGTCAGTCAGGCTGCGCAGGGTCATGATCGACATGTCGCGATATGAACCGGTGCCAAATTCAGCCCCAAGATTTTCAAACTGTTCAGCAATTTGGTCTGCATTGAGTTTGCCTGCGCCTTCATCCAGCAGTGAGTTGGTGAGGTGAGCAATACCTTTCTTCGCTTCATCGCGCGCGCTGCCAGCATCAAAGGTGATTTGAATATCGATCATCGGCAGATCGGGCGCAGGCACAAAATAGACGCGCGCACCGTTATCGGTGAGCCAGTGTTCAATCTTGGGGGCAGCGTATAATGGGGAAGAGGCAAGTGAAAAAATAAAAGGAAACAATCCCAATATTAAGTATTTGAACTGGCGCATGGTTTCTCTCTGCCCTTGATGTTGTGTTGTTCTTTTCCCTTTGCTCTTTTCACTTTCCTCAGAATTAATGTCCATGACCTGCTCCTCCGCTCATCCGGCGTTTTGCAGTCGTCTTGTCAATCGGCTGCGGTATCAGGGTGGCAACGGTGAGGTTGTCGTCGATCAGGTATTTTTTAGCGACCGTCTGAATTTGTTCCGGGGTGATGGCGCGAATGCGCTCAACATAGCTGTCGAGCATCGTCCAAGAGAGGCCGACGGTCTCCAGTATGCCGATCTGCATTGCTTGATAATAGATTGAATCGCGCTGGTAAACATCGGTGGCTACCACTTGCGCCTTAACGCGTGCTAGCTCCTCTTCGCTGGCCAACTCGTGATGCAGGCGCTGTACCTGTTCGCGGATCGCAAACTCGAGTGTTTCAATGGTCTGCCCTTGAGCGGGCGTGCCGCTGAAGCTGAGCAGGTCATCGTGAAGCCCCGCCATGCTATAGCTGGTGCCGATATTGGCGGCGATCTGCTTTTCACGCACCAGCAGCTTTTCAAAGCGGGCACCTTTGCCGCCATCAAGCACGGCCGCCAGCACCTCCAGTGCGTAAGGCTCCCATGAACCTTCCGAGGTAAGGGTGGGGACTTTGTACCCCATCATCAAATAAGGCAGTTCTGCGGGGGCTTTAACCAACAGCCGTTTTTCACCTTTTTGCGGTGCTTCAATTCGGGGTTTGATAGTGGCCACTGTGCCGCGCTGATGCACGCCGTAATATTTCTTTGCCAGTTGGTAGACTGCCTCGGCATCCACATCACCGACCACCACCAGCGTGGCATTGTTGGGTGAGTACCACATCTCATACCATTTTCTAAGGTCATCGTTGTTCATGTTTTCGAGGTCATTCATCCAGCCGATAACCGGGTTACCATAAGGGTTGCTCACAAATGCAGTCGAGGCAAATTGTTCATAGGTGAGCGACTTCGGGTTGTCTTCGGTGCGTAGGCGGCGCTCTTCCATCACCACCTGCACCTCTTTGGCAAACTCCTCATCGAGCAGCTTGAGGTTGCGCATGCGGTCAGCTTCCATCTCAAAGCTCACCTCAAGGCGGCTCTTCTCCAGTTGCTGAAAATAGGCGGTGTAGTCGCGCCCGGTAAAGGCATTTTCGCTGCCACCATTTTCACTGATGATGCGTGAAAACTCCCCCGGCGCGTGTTTCTCGGTGCCTTTGAACATCATATGTTCCAGCACATGTGAAACCCCAGTGATGCCGTTGTGTTCATAACTGCTGCCGACCTTGTACCACACCTGAGAGATTACAACCGGTGCGCGATGATCCTCTTTCACAATCACCTTCAGTCCGTTGTCCAGCATGTATTCATGCACGGCAGGGTTTTCACTTGCCCACGCGGTGATTGAAATGACGCTAGCGCAGAGTGCCACCAAAGACTTTCTCAGCATATTAGGTTCCTTGTGTTGGAGAATGGCCATACAATGATAGGATTAGCATAACGAAACTGTCGGCCTTTGTAATGTGTTCGATCGTTCAAAATTCAACCCGGTAATGATTGTAAAATTTGATTTATGTTTGGATTCGGAAAAAGTAAGCAAAAAGATAAAGAAGCCGCTCCCGGCATGTTGGGTCGCCTGCGTGACCGCCTAACGCGCACTCGCAGCAGCCTCGTGGGTGGTCTTGGCAATTTGATGCTGGGTCGCAAAGAGATCGATGAGGAGGTGCTCGAAGAGCTCGAGATGATGCTGTTGACCGCCGATGTTGGTGTCGATGCCACCCAGCAGATCATCAACGACCTCACCGAGCGGGTTTCGCGCAAACAGCTGGGCGATAGTGGCGCGCTCTATGCCGCATTGCGGGAAGATATGTTAAAAATTCTGGCACCGGCTAGCCAGCCGCTTGTTTGTGATGCCGACAAACAGCCCTTTGTGATTTTGATGGTCGGCATCAATGGTGTGGGTAAAACCACCACCATTGGTAAGTTGGCAAAAAAACTCCAGGCCGAGGGCAAGTCAGTGATGCTGGCGGCGGGCGACACCTTTCGTGCCGCAGCGGTTGAGCAGCTACAGGTGTGGGGCGAGCGCAATAATATTGCCGTGGTGGCACAACCGCGTGCTTCAGACCCTGCATCAGTGATTTTTGATGCGATGGACTCAGCGCGCGCCAAAAAAATGGATATTCTGATCGTTGATACCGCCGGTCGCCTCCATACCCAAACTAATCTGATGGAAGAGCTGAAAAAGATTCGCCGCGTGCTGTCGCGCCACGATGAGACGGCACCGCACGAGGTGATGTTGGTGGTGGATGCCGGTACGGGGCAGAATGCGATCACCCAGGCGGAGCAGTTTAATGCGGCGGTAGGGCTGACCGGCTTGACCCTTACTAAACTCGACGGCACCGCAAAAGGGGGGGTGCTGTTTGCGATTGCCAAAAAGCTTAATCTGCCGGTCCGTTTTATCGGTGTGGGTGAGGGAATCGAAGATCTGCGGACTTTTGATGCAGAAGAGTTTGTCGACGCGCTGTTTGATGATGGCAGCGTAGACTGAATGGCAAGCCGAGTGGTCTAAAGCCTCATGATCCATTTTGAGAATGTCGGTAAACGTTACCCCGAAGGGGGCGAGGCGCTGTGCGGAATCAACTTGCAGCTTGATGCGGGTGAGATGGCGTTTCTCACTGGCCACTCAGGCGCGGGCAAGAGCACGATGCTTAAGCTGATTGGGCTGATTGAGCGCGCCAGCTACGGGCAGGTGATCATCAACGGGAAAAATTTTTCCAAACTCGGGCGGCGTCATATTCCCTATGTGCGCCGCGATATTGGCATTATCTTTCAAAATCATAAACTGCTGAATGACCGCACCGTGTTTGACAACGTGGCGCTGCCGCTGGTGATTGCCGGGCAGCCGCACCGTGATATTCAGCGCCGGGTACACGCCTCGCTCGATAAAGTAGGGCTGCTCGATAAAGAACGTATGTTGCCGCTGTCGCTCTCCGGTGGTGAACAGCAGCGCGTCGGCATCGCACGCGCGGTGGTAAATAAACCGCCACTGTTGGTGGCCGATGAGCCGACCGGGAATTTGGATCCAACACTCTCCGCTGAAATTATGAATCTCTTTGCTGAATTTAATCAGGTGGGGGTGACGGTGCTGATTGCCAGTCACGATATCGACCTGATTACCCGGATGAACAAGCGTGTACTGGTGCTGGAGAAAGGGCGCTTGATCGCCGGTGGCAGCGAGGGTGAGGGGGTGCAGTAGTGGCTCGCCAAGCAACACGCCGCTCCCCACGCCGAGCCGCCACGCCTGTGACCAAGCGTGAGGCGGCTTCAAAGCGTAGCGTGCCCTCCCGCATTGTGCGCCGCCCACGAGGCAAAGGGTGGTTTCGTGGTTATCTAAAAGGCCATTTCCAAGCGCTGTTTCTAAGCCTTGGGCGGGTGAGCCGCAACCCGCTTTCGAGTTTGATGACGATCGCGGTGATCGGCATCGCGCTTGCATTGCCCGCTGGGCTGCATGTAGCACTAAAAAATGTGCAGGGGGTGAGTGCAGGCTGGGAAGAGGCGGTGCAGATTTCGCTTTTTTTAAAACAAGGTGTCGAAGATGTAGAGGTGGAGCAGGTCGTAGCGCAGCTGAGAATGATGCCATCAATAGAGGCGGTGGTGCGTGTGACCCCACAACAGGCGCTGGCCGAGTTTCGTCAATACTCAGGTTTTGGTGAAGCCCTCGATGTGCTCGATGAGAATCCACTCCCCAATGTGCTGCTGGTGCGGCCGACCCCGGCGGCCAGTGAACCACTTATTGTAGAGCCGTTGTTGCATCAACTGCGCGGCCTGCCGGCGGTGGAGATGGCTCAGCTCGACATGGAGTGGCTCAAACGGCTCTACGCCATTATGGCCATTGGCGAACGCGCGGTGCTGGTGCTGGCTGCACTGTTGGCGCTGGCGGTGCTATTGATTGTGGGCAACACCATCCGCCTCGCGATTCAGAACCGCCGTGATGAGATCGAAGTGCAAAAGCTGATCGGCGCGACGGACGCCTTTATTCAGCGCCCTTTCCTCTATAGCGGGCTGTGGCACGGAGTGTTGGGCGCGCTAATGGCGTGGCTGTTGGTGACGCTCTCGCTCTGGCTGCTGCACACCCCGGTGCAACAGCTCTCACTGCTCTACAACAGCAACTTTACCCTCGGTTCGCTGCAGCCTATCGCCGTATTGGTGGTGCTGGCGACGGGAGGGCTACTCGGCCTGCTTGGTGCATGGCTTGCGGTGGGGCGTCATCTGCGCGATATTGAGCCGACTTAGGCATGCCTTCATGCCAGTCTAATCTACGAATAAAGCTAGGCGGCAGTAAAGTTTATATAAGTTGTTGATATAAATTGTTTTTATTTTATTTGCTCACGGTTTTTGAACTTTTTCAAAAGTTAGCACTCCTACTACTTGAGTGCTAATATTAAGCGCGGTGTTATCTTAACGGGAGGGCATTGGGTATGACTAAAGGTTACGAATTAGGGCTGGTGACGCCCGAGGGGCATATTGTCCCGACAGGCAGTCTTGAAAGCTATCAGCAGGGGATCAGCGAGATCCCGATCATGTGCGCTGAGGAAGAGCAGCAACTGGCACGACGTTATCGCGATAATGAAGACCTCGATGCTGCACGTGAGCTGGTCATGTCTCACCTGCGTTTTGTTGCGCACATCGCGCGCAGCTACAGTGGTTATGGTTTACCGCAGGCGGATCTGATTCAGGAAGGCAACGTGGGGCTGATGAAAGCGGTAAAGCGTTTTAACCCTGAGTTGAATGTGCGCCTCGTCTCTTTTGCCGTTTACTGGATTCGCGCTGAAATTCATGAGTATGTGCTGCGCAACTGGCGCATCGTTAAAGTGGCGACCACTAAAGCGCAGCGCAAACTTTTTTTCAAACTGCGCAGCAGCAAAAAACGGCTGGGCTGGTTTAACCAGGAAGAGGTGAATGCTGTCGCTCGCGACCTCGGAGTAAAACCGCAAGAGGTGGTGGAGATGGAGTCACGCTTAAGCGTGCACGACGCTTCGTTCGATCTGCCTGTGGATGGTGATGATGACAGTGATCGCAGTTTTGCCCCCGCCTCCTACCTGCAAGACCACGGAGCAGATCCGACCGTGCAGCTTGAAGAGCGTGACTGGGCAGCACATAACAGCGCGCGCCTGCACAGTGCAATGGCCGGCCTCGATGAGCGTAGCCGAGATATCCTTGCGCAGCGCTGGCTGGCGGATAAAAAGAAAACACTGCATGAACTGGCGGATCAATACCAAGTGTCAGCAGAGCGCATTCGTCAACTGGAGAGCAACGCACTTAAAAAATTGAAGGGCGCGATGGAGGCTTAAGGCGCTTGCTTTTCCCTCTTGCCTCTCCGCCCTTGGGGGCTAGCACCCGGCGGCTGTTAAAAGCGCTGGGTCTGTTTTTTCCGTAGTTTCTAATCAAAATTCAACCGCCAATGGCCGTAAACAAAACTCGGCTTTTATGTGTGCCCCAATAAAGGGGCGACATTCAGCTTGTCAGAAACAGCGGCCACCGCCTTGCCCCGCATGAATGGCAGCGTGCCAAGCAGTGGTGCTGCAATCTGGTTGTGTAACGTCTGAATATTTTTTTCGATCATCAACATCTCGGGGTCGATAATGTTAGCGATCCAACCGGCGAGTTGCTGGCCACTCTGTTCGATCGCAGCAGTGGTTAAGAGTGCATGGTTGATGCAGCCGAGGCGAATGCCAACAACCAGAATCACATCTAGCCCCAATGCTTTTGGGATCTCTGCCATACTTTCATTTTCATTGAGTGGCACTTGCCAGCCACCGGCACCTTCAACGATAAAATAATCGGCGCTGTTCTTGATCTGCTCAAAATGAGCAGCGAGTGCTTTGATGGTGACGATTACACCGCTCGCTTCAAGCGCAAGATGCGGGGCAATGGGCGGCGGCAGTGCAACAGGGTTAACCTGTGAATAGTTAAGCTCAATGTTGGCATGTTGCATGAGTTGCAATGCGTCATCATTTTGCCAGCCATCAATGCCCTTTTCACACCCGGCGGCAACCGGTTTCATGGTGCCGACGCTAACACCTTTATGGTCAAAGGCTTGCAGTAGTGCGCATGAAACCAAGGTCTTGCCGATGCCGGTATCCGTGCCGGTAATAAAAAAACCGCGTTTCATTTTTTAATGCCTAGCCGTTGCCGCAGGCGGCTTAATGGAATGGAGACGCTACCATCTTCGTGAGTATCGCCCATGCCATGGTTGTCGCGTGGCAGGGGTGCCCAGGCATGGCCGTAGATCACTTCATAAGTGGCCGGTAGCTGGCCGTCATCTCTGCGAAATTGCTCGTATGTTTTGATCATCTTTTGCAGGCGCGCTTTACCGGTAAGGCCGAGGGGGCGACCGGCGGTTACATTATGCGCCCCGACCGCTTTTAAGTCGCGCATCAGAGTGGTTACCTCACGGTAAGTTAGCGTGAAGTGTTCAACATCCATCACAGGGTCACTGAAACCGATGCGACGCAGCGCATCGCCAATATCGTGCATGTCGAAGAATGCGTTAACGTGGTTGTATGCATCAACCCCATGCCAGCTGGAGCGCAACTCTTTTAACGTGTTCGGGCCGAAGGTGGTGAACATCAATAGGCCGCCGGGTTTAAGCACGCGGCGAAACTCTTTGAAGACCGCTTCAAGGTTGATGCACCACTGAAGTGTGACGTTGGAGATAATCATATCGACACGCTGTTCGCCAAAGGGCAACTGTTCTGTATCGGCACAGATGAAGCCGGTAGGCTGAGGTGCCGGTTGCTGGCGTGCATAGGCGAGCATCGCGGGTGCGAGGTCGAGTGAATAGAGCTGGCTTGCGGGGTAGCGCTCGCTCACCGCACGACTGAGTCGCCCGGTACCTGAGCCGATATCGATGATCACCTCAGGTTGAATTTTAATCAGTTCAAGCCGCTCCATGATTCGCTGCCCCACTTCGTGCTGTAGCACGGCAGCCTCATCATAGCTGCCTGCCGCGAGGTCAAAGGCGGCCTGTACTTTGCGTTTATCCAGCGCGTAGGGCTGTTGTTCTACTTTATGTTTATCGCTCATGAGTCAGTGGTTTTTGATGAACTGTTCGATCAACTCTACGAACTGTTTTGGGTGTGAAAGAAAAGGGGCATGGCCAGCACTATCGATAATTTCTAAGCGTGCATGGGGCAGCAACGGCAACATCTGTTGGGCTGTTTGTGGGCGCGTTAAAGTGTCGCGCTGACCAACGATCATGAGCGTGGATTGTTGTAGTTGCGATAGTTGCGTACGCAAATCTGCCTCTTGTAGTATTTTTAACCCCCCTTGAAGTGCTGCGGGGTGAGGAGCCTCATTTGAGTTCATCAGTTCGCGCAGCTTGCGTAGGATGATGCGGCTCTCATCGCTTCCCATAATCTGTAGCGCGATAAAGCGTTGCAGCGTTTCATGAAGATCGCTGCTGAGTGCCGTCGAAAAATCTTGCAATATCTCTGTCGAGATGGCGTAGCGCCAATCATCATCGCGCACGAAGCGCGCACTGCTGCCGACAAGGATGAGTTTTTTAATTTTGTGCGGATGGCGCAGCGCAATTTGCATCGCCACCATCCCGCCGAGTGACCAGCCCACTACACTGCCCTGTTCTGGCAATGCCTCGGCGACTTGGTCAGCCAATGTTTCCAGCCGGTAGTCGCCCGCTGGCATGGGGCTTTTGCCGTGGCCTGGCAGGTCGATGCAGCTCACTCGCGCATGGTGGGCAAGTGCTTTAGCGGTCTCATTCCAGATGGTACCATTGAAGCCCCAGCCGTGCAGCAGTGAAATAGACTCATCGTCTGTTCCGCACTGAGTCGTGTGAATGTTAGTGGTCATTACGGTTAATGACGGCATCAAGTGCGGAGAGCAGTTGATCAACCTGCACTTCACTGTGGTTAGCGGAAAAGGTGATGCGTAGCCGTGAGCTATTGTCTGGCACCGTGGGGGGGCGAATGGCGCTGATGAGAATGCCGTGCTGTTGCAATTGTTCGCTGATACGCAGTGCGGCACCCGCATCGCCAATCAGCAGCGGTTGGATGGGGGTGGTGGAGGGCATGATGTTGAAGCCGAGTTGTTGTGCGCCGCTTCTATAGCGCCGAATCAGTGTTTGCAGATGTTCCCTGCGCCACGCGTCACGCGCGGCAAGTTCAAGTGAAGTCAGCGTGGCATGTGCCACAGCGGGCGGCAGAGCAGTGGTGTAGATGTAGGTGCGCGCCTGCTGGATCAATGTTTCGATCAGATCATCGCTGCCCGCAACAAAAGCACCGAAGGTGCCGAGTGCTTTGCCGAGGGTGCCGACCAATATCGGCACTTCCTCTACGGAGAGGTGATGGTGTGCCACGCTGCCGCGCCCGCCATCACCGATCACGCCGATGCCGTGCGCATCATCGACCATTAACATGGCGTTCTGTTGAGTGGCCGTCGCCGCCAGTGGTGGCAGTGGCGCGATCTCACCGTCCATACTAAAAACACCATCAGTCACAACAAAGGTGCGAGCGTTGTGTTGCTTTTCAAGGCGCTGGTTGAGTGTTTCAACATCGCCGTGTGGGTAGCGGCGGTGTGTTGCGCCGCTGAGTCTGGCGGCATCAATTAATGAGGCGTGGTTTAGGCGGTCTGCATGGATCTGGTCTTGCCGACTCGCTAGCGCACAAATCACCCCAAGATTGGCCATGTAGCCGCTGGAGAAAAGCAGCGCACGTGGGCGCTGGGTGAACTCAGCCAGCGCCGCTTCAAGTGCGTGGTGTGCATGGCTGTGGCCGGTGACCAAATGTGACGCGCCGCTGCCGACGCCGTAACGCTCGGCACCCTGCTGGAGTGCTTTGATCACTGCGGGGTGGTTAGCGAGGCCGAGGTAGTCGTTGCTACAGAATGAGAGCATTGCTTGGCCATCGCACTGCAACTTAACCCCTTGTGGGGTGGTGACGATTTTGCGTGTGCGATAGAGCTGTTGCGCCCGCTGCTGTGCGAGCCCGGAAGCGAGGTCAAAGGCCATGAATTACTCGCAGACTTATGAGGCTGCGCGGCGCTGTTGTGTATCCTCGCGAGGGGAGAGGTGCAGATCTTGGATCATCTTGATGTCCTGCTCAACTTTGCGCCCTGCGGTGGTGAGATAGTCGCCGATCATCACCCCGGAAGCGCCCGCCATAAAGATCATCGACTGCAGGTCTCCGAGCAGGTGGCGTCCGCCCGCAATGCGGATTTCAGCTTGCGGTAACAGATAGCGGAAGACAGCAATGCTCTTCAAGATCTCCTGCGGCACCATAGGGGTTTGTGTCGCAAGCGGGGTGCCTTCCTGCGGGTTAAGAAAATTGAGCGGTACCGATTTAACCCCGTTTTGGCGCAGAGTCTCAGCCAGCTCGACGCGCTGCTCCAGCGACTCCCCCATGCCAAGAATGCCGCCGGCACAGACCCGCAGCCCCGCTTCGGTGGCGTGGTGAATGGTGTCGATATTCTCCTGATAGGTGTGGGTGGTGC
The DNA here is from genome assembly GCA_026982145.1 of Gammaproteobacteria bacterium. Lineage (GTDB taxonomy): Bacteria > Pseudomonadota > Gammaproteobacteria > SZUA-140 > SZUA-140 > SZUA-76. The sequence continues at coordinate 13,110 of JALSHQ010000163.1, forward strand.
AGACGTTATCAAAGAAGCTTTCGGCACATTCGAGGTTGTGGTGGTAGTTCTCCATCCCCTGCGCTTTGAGCATTTCGGCCGTTTCGCGGTCGAGCGCGCCGAGGCTGGCACAGCGGCCGATCTCACTATGTTTTTTCAGTTCGCTAAAGTACTCTTTTAATTGGCCGCGCTCTTTTTCTGAGCGCACCCCCCACCCTTTCGAGACCACGCCAAAATCACTCGCACCCCACTCTCGCGCCTGCTTGGCCTGAGCCACTAGCGTTTCTGGTTTAATGTAGTCGTAGACCGGAGCGCTGCTCTCTTTATGATGACCGCTTTGTGAGCAGAACGAGCAGTTTTCGGAGCAGTTGCCCGAGCGCACATTTGAGATGGCGCACACCTCGACCTTGCTGCCGCGAAAATGACGGCGGATGCGGTCTGCGCCGGCCATGAGCCAGGTGAGATAGTCGTCATCGAGGTTGATCATCCAGCACCCTTCATCACGGCTCATTTCGCCACCTTTGAGGATGCGCTGGGTGATCTCGTCGATGCGGCTGTAATTGTCGCTCATGATGGGGGCTCCGAGTGTTTGTCGAGGGTTGTTCTATCTTTCAAAGGGTGCAAATATTGAGGGGTGACGCGATTGCTGTCAACTTTCATGGAATGGACGCTATGAACAACTGTTTAAAATTTATACAGCGCTATCTATTGCCATCGCTCTGTGTGACTTGTGGCCGAACAGCCGAAGCACCCTTTGACCTTTGTCAGGGTTGTCTTGCGGCGATGCCTTATCTAAAGGTAGCATGTCGCCGTTGTGGTTTGCCGCTGGCGCAGGCGAGCGTTTGTGGTGCTTGCCTGAAAGCGCCACCGCCGTTTGAGCAGACTTTCAGCCTGTTTCATTACGCTTTCCCGGTAGATCATTTGATTCAGCAGCTCAAATTTAAGCGCCGACTTGTAAATGCGCGGCTCTTGGGCGCCTTGATGGGTGAGGCGCTGCAACAGCGAGAGCAGCGGTTGCCGGATGTGATGGTGCCCGTCCCGCTATATCAAAGGCGGCTACAGCAGCGCGGTTACAACCAAGCACTGGAGCTGGCGCGCCCGCTGAGCCAACAGCTCAATGTGCCAATCGATTTTGCCTGCTGTCGACGTGTGCGCGAAACAGCGGTGCAGTCTGATCTGCCTGCCAGTGAGCGCCGTGGCAACATAAAAGGTGCCTTTGAGGTGAGTGATGCGTTGGCGGGCCAGCATGTGGCGATCATCGATGATGTGATGACCACCGGCAACACCGTGGCGGAGTTGGCGCAGGCGATGCGGGCGCGCGGCGCGCGAATTGTGGACATATGGGTCTGTGCCCGTGTTCTCTAGTGGGTTTATCTGGGTGGCTGTACCCGAGGGGCACGCCGTGGTAGATTGGCGCGAATTGATCACAGTTCAGGCTCTAGCGAGCCGGATATCAAAGGAGTAAATGAATGTTTAAGCGCTACACCTTGCTTGTGGCTTCAGCCATGTTGATGTTGGCTCCGGCGGTAAAGGCTGACACATTGGATCTTAATTTAAATAACGATAGCGTTCAATTTCTCTACATTACCCCGTTCACCAGTGATCAGGGAATCGGTGGCGCGAGCCTAGAAATGGGCATGATCTACACCGAAGATAACGATTACCTAGGTATCATTGGGCTTGATATTAAAGGTGAAGCGGGCAGCGGTTCGCCGGGTTTGGTGGCGGGTGTGGGTGTTCGTGGTTACGGCGTCAACACCAGTCGGGCGGATATCGGAGCGCTGGCCATTGGTGGGCTGCTGCAATATTCACCGCCCGCTCTGAGTCGTTTAGGCATTGTTGGACAAATTTATTACTCGCCTGAAATACTGACTTTTATGGATGGCAGAAATTTGCTTTCAGTCGAATTCCGGGTTGAGTACAAAGTGCTGACACAGGCGATTGTTTATCTCGGGTATCGTGATGTGAGTGCAGATCTGGATGGCGGCGGCAGTGTCGACGTTGATGACGGTGGCCATATCGGCCTGCGCTTTATGTTTTAAAACGGGTGTTGAGAGTGCACATCGTCGCGGCTGCCATCATCCGTGACGGCAAGGTTTTAGTGGCACGCCGCCACCGTGATGCTCATCAGGGCGGGCTATGGGAGTTTCCCGGTGGCAAGGTCGAGCCGGGGGAGGATGCCGCCACCGCGCTGGCGCGTGAGCTTAAAGAAGAGCTGGGCATTACCGTTGAATCCGCGACGCCACTCATCGAAATACCGCATGATTACGCGGACAAATCGATTTTGCTAGCGGTGTGGCAGGTGAACCGCTTTTCAGGGGAGGCACGAGGTTGCGAAGGGCAGCCGCTGGCGTGGGTGGCCATTGATGAGTTATCGCAGCGCGAATTCCCCCAAGCCAACTTACCTGTGATTACCGCACTGCAACTGCCCCCCTATTATTTGATTACGCCGGACCCTGCAAAAGAGGGCGAGCTGTTTATGGTTCGTCTGGAGGCTTCGCTCACGGCGGGGGTGACGTTGGTGCAGCTGCGGGCTAAGTCATTAACGCGGGGTGAGTATAAAAGGCTCGCCTCGCGAGTGAAGGCGCTGTGCGACCGGTTTGGAGCGGCGTTGTTGCTAAATAGTAGCGCTGAAATGGTGGTTGAGGTGGGGGCCGATGGGCTTCACCTCTCTGGTCGTGAGCTTATGTCGCTGGGCACTCGCCCGCTGGGAAGATCATATAGGCTCTCTGCCTCATGTCATGATGCTGCTGAACTGAAACAGGCCGGCGCTATTGGCATCGACTTCGCCGTACTTTCGCCAGTGATGCCGACCCACACCCACCCGGGTGCAGAAACATTAGGCTGGCAGCCGTTTCAACAGTGGGTGAAAGCCGCATCACTGCCCGTATATGCGTTGGGTGGGATGACATTGGAAGATCTGCCGACCGCGCAACAGGCTGGCGCGCAAGGCGTTGCAGCCATTGGTGCGTTATGGGGGGTGAAAAAACTGTAGCGAAGGTGTGCCGAGTGCTCTGCTAATACGAGTAGGTGTTGTTCTCTTCTTCAGAGGGTATTTTCTGCTCTTCCCCCGGAATGCAGTGCTCCTCACTGCTCCATTTCCCAAAATCGATCATCTGGCAGCGCTCACTACAGAATGGACGCCAGCGTTGCGTGAGTGATTTAACCGGGTTTCTACAGGTGGGGCAGCGGATGTTCATAAATTTCTATCGTTTAAATGGCACAGGTGGTCAGCACAAAAGCGATATCTTGCGATGACTGCGTTGGGCGGTCCTGAAAATTAGTGCTCATGAAACGCACAGTGAAGCGGTGTTTACCGCCGCTGATTTCCGCAAAACAGGAGACGCTTTCCGGTAGCGTCACGCGAATCAACTGGAACGGCGCGCTGGTTTCAAGCGTACGCTGAAAAAAACCAGACTCAGCAATTTCGTTGGTCGAAGTGGCGCTGTCTCGAATCAATTTCAGAATAAGTGCGATGGCAGCGCGGATATTATTAAAGCCTGACATCCACTGCTGTAGATCTTCTTGGCGCTTTGCAATGGGGCGCTCCAGCCAGTAGTGGTAGCTAGGGAGATCAAAATCACAGGTGCCGCCAGAAATAGTGCTGCGTTGTTTGATGCTGCTAAGGAACTCATTTTGGCGCAGTGAGTGGCCAATTTGCCCCTGTGTGCCGTGCAATAGGTCGACCAGTCGGTCAATTTCGTCTAACAGCCCTGACAGCATTTTATGATCGACACCGGGCGTGCTCTCCAGCCGGGAAAGCCCTGCACTCATCCGCTCAAGCTCCATGATCACCTCGGTTTTGAGGTCAGCGCGGCTGAAGATATTCAGCACATCGAGCAGGGAGGCGAGTGTGGTTCGGCTGTCCCATGCGGCATCGCACGGCAGGGTGTGGTCGATCTGATGAAAAAGGAAATCGAGTCTTAAAAAGAGACGAATTCTCTCATTCAGCGGCTGTTCGTATGTGATTTGCCTCATTTTTTCGATCAAGTTAACAGTTGGCTTTGCTTTGTTTTACAGGCTGCTGAATGTAAAGGATTTTTATATCCCGCTTAGAGTCGCTATCGGCTCCATTGTCCATTACCTTAAGTCGAATGGCAATGGCCTGTTACGGCGGGTTGGCGATCGAAAGGTATTTCTGGTGCAGCGCAGTCACCTGCTGTTGCAGGTGCTCAAAGCTCCCATCGTTATGGATGACATCGTCCGCCACCGCTAGGCGCGCGTTGCGGCTCGCTTGGGATGAGATGATCGCCCGGATCTCCGCTTCGGATTGGTGGTCTCGCCGCATGGCACGCTGAAGTTGCAGCGCTTCAGGGGTGTCGATCACCAGAATTCGGTCTGCAATCTCAAGCTGGCCGCCCTCAACGAGCAGCGGAATGGCGACGATGCAGTATGGGGCAGTGAGCAGCGAAATTCTGCGCTTCATCTCTTGCCGAACAGGCGGGTGAAGGATCGACTCAAGCCGCTGCTTTTTTTCGCTATCGTTAAAAATGATCTCGCGCAGCCTTGCTCGATTGAGCGTGCCGTCGTCCGCCAGAATCGATGAGCCAAACTGCTGCTTGATCTCATCAAGCGCAGGCATGCCGGGCTCAACCAGCAAACGTGCGATCACATCGGCATCAATGACCGGGGTGGTTAACTGTTCAAATAAGCGGCTGGCGGTAGTTTTGCCACTGCCAATCCCGCCCGTGAGCGCGACAACTAACATGAAACTGGCATGGAATTAGAGGTACCTTGGTTGAAACAGAGCCTCTATTTAGGGTGAGATATTCATCATTGTCAAATAAGCCTCAATGAGCTGATCACCCCATAGCAATGTAATCCAACCTGCAGCAGCGAGGTAGGGGCCAAAAGGGATCGGGATATTTCTGTCTCGCCCACGCACCACAATGAGGGTGATACCAACCACCGCGCCAACGGCTGATGAGAGGAGGATAATGGGAAATATAGATTGCCACCCCAGCCATGCGCCGAGCATGGCCAGCAGCTTGAAATCACCGTGCCCCATGCCCTCTTTGCCAGTGACTAACTTGAACAGCATGTAGACCGACCATAAACTGAGGTAACCCACTAGCGCACCGATAATGGCGGACTCTGGCGAGGTGAACACAGCGGCGAGACTAACACCAAGCCCAAGCCACAAAAAGGGAAGCGTGATGCAGTCCGGCAGCAGCTGGTGATCAAAGTCGATCACGGTGAGGGCGACCAGTGCCCAGGTCAGCAGCAGTGCAGCCGCGGCTTCCAGAGTCGGGCCAAAATGCCAAGCGACGACGACCGATAATAGCGCCGTAGTTGCTTCAATAATGGGATAGCGTAGCGGGATACTTACTTTACATTTGCTGCAACAGCCTTTAAGAAAAAGATAGCTAACAATGGGGATGTTTTCTATCGCTCTGATTTTATGGTTGCATTTTGGGCAGTGTGAATGGGGGGTTACAAGGTTGAAGGGGGCTGCTTGATTTGTAGAAGTCTCATTTCCCAAGAGATCATCGCACTGCGCATGCCACTCTTTTTCCATCATCACCGGCAGGCGCAGGATCACAACATTGAGAAAGCTGCCCACCAGCAAGCCTAAAATGCCAACGATAGATAAATAGGCAAAAACGTTCTCGCTAATCAGTTGTAACATGATATCGATGTGGCGAAGCTTAAGGAACCTCTGATTAATTCTGGACGAAGCGGATTGTGATCTAAAATATTCAGATTCAAGGCGCGAATCGCACGTAATAGCAGGCTATTGCGAAGATTAGCAACGCAGAAGCTGGATATTTTAGACGCAAGACGCAAGTTCATGAATTAATCAGAGGTTCCTTAAATAAGACCGGCTGAATTTAGCCAGTATAAAACAATCAAGCCCTGCTCAGCTGTGCTTTAAACAACCTCGCCCATTTTAAATATCGGTAGATACATGGCGATCACAAGCCCGCCAACAATCACGCCAAGAAAAGCCATAATCAGCGGTTCTAGCAAACTTGTGAGGCCATCGACGGCATCATCCACCTCTTGCTCATAAAAGTCAGCAACTTTTGCTAACATGCTGTCAATTGAGCCAGCCTCTTCACCAATTGCCACCATCTGGGTCACCATATTGGGGAAGAGTTCAGACTGCTTCATCACCACATTAAGCTGGTTACCGGTCGAGATATCATCGCGCATTCTAAGAATAGCCTTCGTATAAACAATGTTGCCTGCGGCACCGGAGACCGTGTTCATCGCTTCAACCAGCGGCACACCAGCGGCAAACATGGTGGAGAGCGTGCGCGCAAACCGTGCAATGGTCGCTTTAGTGATTATGGAGCCAACAATAGGGGCTTTGAGCGCGATTCTATCGAGCAGGTGGTTAAATTTTTTAGAGCGCTTTTTCGCCTCTTTCAAAGCGAAAAAAACGCCTCCGGCACCCCCTGCAATCGCCCACCACCATGCCTGGAAAGCTTCTGATAACTTGACCACAAACATCGTGAGTGCAGGCAGGTCTGCGCCAAATTGATCGAACATGCTTTGAAACTGGGGTACAACAAAAATCAATAGAATGGCTGTAATAATGAAGGCGACCACTACCACTGCAACCGGGTAAAACATCGCCTTTTTGATTTTACTTTTCATCGCCTCGGTTTTTTCTTTGTAAGTGGCGATTTTGTCGAGTAGTGTCTCAAGAATACCAGCATGTTCACCCGCAGTAACGAGATTGACATAGAGATCATCAAACTCCAGCGGGTGCTTTGCAAGCGCATCGGCAAAGGTGTTGCCGCCTTCAACATCTGCTTTAATCGCCATAATCAGCGTCTGCATCGCGGGGTTGTCATGCCCTTTTCCGATGATATCGAAGGACTGTACCAGCGGTACGCCGGATGACATCATGGTCGACATTTGGCGGCTGAAGAGTGCAATATCTTTCGGCGTGATCGTGCCTTTTTTTGCGCCACCAAAGAGTGCTTTAGGCTTTTTCTTGGCTTTCTTGGGGACGATGCCTTGCCTGCGCAGTTCCGCTTTAACTAAAGCGACATTTTTACTTTCCATCTCCCCTTTGACCTTGTCACCTCTACGATTGGTGCCTTCCCATATGTAGGTTTCCTTGGTTGCAGTTTTAGTGGCCATTGTTTATATCCCTGAGTTAATCGGAAGTGACAATTCGGTTGAGCTCTTCAAGGCTGAGAATGCCCTGCCTGACTTTGATGAGCCCTGATGCGTGGAGGTCATTCACCCCTTCTGCTTTGGCGAGGTTTGCGAGCTGAAGTGCATTGCCACCTTCCATGATCAGTTTTCCCATCGCCTCAGAAATGGGCATCACCTGATAAATGCCGACACGCCCTTTATAGCCGTCGTTGCATTGATCGCAGCCCACCGGGCCATGAATCGTGAGGTCATCGAGTTCCTCTTCCTTGAACCCCTCTTTTAACAGAGCCTCCTTAGGAATATCAAGTGGCTGTTTACAGTGCTTGCAGAGGCGGCGTCCTAAGCGTTGTGCGATGATGAGGCTTACGGCAGAGGCAATATTGAACGGAGCAATGCCCATGTTGATCAAACGCGTTAATGTTTGTGGCGCATCGTTAGTGTGAAGGGTGGAGATCACAAAATGCCCCGTCTGAGCCGCCTTGATAGCGATCTCGCCGGTTTCAATGTCTCGAATCTCACCCACCATGATGATGTCTGGGTCCTGGCGCAGGAAAGACTTCAAAGCCCTTGGAAAAGTCAGCCCAGCCTTTGGGTTAACATTTACTTGGTTAATCCCTTGCAAGCTAATTTCTGCGGGGTCTTCCGCGGTTGAGATGTTGCGGTCATCTGTATTCAAAATATTAAGCGCGGTATAAAGCGATACGGTTTTACCACTGCCAGTAGGGCCAGTGACCAAAACCATGCCGTAAGGTTTATGGATCGCATCCATAAACAGTTTTTTCTGGTCTTCTTCATAGCCCAATGCATCAATGCCGAGTGTGGCACTGCTGGGGTCAAGAATACGCATCACGATTTTTTCGCCGAACAGCGTGGGGCAGGTGCTCACACGAAAATCAATGGCGCGGGTTTTGGAGATTTTCATTTTCATCCGCCCATCTTGCGGCACGCGACGCTCAGAGATGTCGAGCTGTGAAAGCACTTTGATGCGCGCAGATATTTTTCGCACCAGCGCAATCGGCGGGTTAGCCACTTCTTGCAGGATGCCATCAATGCGGAAGCGCACACGGTAGACTTTTTCGTAAGGTTCAAAGTGAAGATCAGAAGCGCCTTTATTAATCGCATCCAGCAGTACTTTGTTGACGAAACGCACCACCGGGGTGTCATCAATTTCAGCATCATCAGCGTCTTCGCCCGCACTATCTTCGTCCCCGCCGGTGATGTCGAGGTCGTCAAGGTCGGTGTCGTCAAGATCGTCCATGGAGGTGTCTTGATCATTGAGCACCGTCTCAATCGCTTTGGCGAGTTTATTCTCTTCTACCAAAATGGCTTCAGAGTTAGCGCCCACATGGAATTTGAATTCATCGAGTGCATCTTGATTGGTGGGGTCTGAGACTGCAACAAAGAGGCGATTGCCTCGCTTAAACAGTGGGAGCGCATTATGTTTCTGAATCATTTTATCGTCGACCAGTGTGGTCGCTGCGGATTC
>JALSHQ010000164.1 GCA_026982145.1 Gammaproteobacteria bacterium
GATGGCGGTTAATCCACCGCTGACGATTGCACCGCCATGCAGCTGCCCGATGCGAATCTTGCGCAGCACGCTTTTATCGTTGCCCATGATACCGCCGGGGAAGAAGCGAAATTTTACCCGCCCATCAGTGCGTGCTTTGATCTCGTTGGCACCTTTGCGCATCTCATTCATCCATGCGGTACCGTCGGGCGCGATGGTGGCAATCTTGAATGTCTGCGCCTGTGCCGGCAGCGCGATGGCGGCGGTGAGTAGGGCACCTATCATTAATAAACGTCGCATCTGATCACTCCTCGAAATATGCGGCAGAGCTATCCAGTAGCTGGCGCGCCTGTTGTTGCGCCAGTGTATTGCTCAGGGTGAAGCCGTTCTCTTCTGGGTCGGCATCCAGCACCTCATTCAGTAGTGTATCGTGCAGTTGCTGGTCAAAGATTAATCTTGCATAGCGGCGCGCAAATTCCACTTTGGCGTAGAGGTTGCGGCCTTCTGAATATTCGATGGCATTTTCAAAATGTTTGCGCCCCACCTCGGGTTTGCCACCGAGTGCCGGTGGTCGCAAGGTGCGCAATACACCGAGGTAGAGTTGTGCCTGGCCGCGTTCATAACGGGCATCAAGTTTGATGACCTGCTCAAAGGCGAGTTCCACCTTGGGCAGATCAGCGATGGCGCGGAAATCGCCGCTGTGCGCCTGAATCCAGCCGACCCATGCGGTGGCGTAGCCGTAGAGTAATGGCAGGTCTTTGGCTTTCATCTTGACAACTTCGCGCTCAAAATCTTCGAAAGCGCCTTGGTCGAATTTACATAGATCGGGATGAGGTTGGCACAGTGCGCGTCGAGCATAGTTGCGTGCTTTTTCAGAGAGGCGTTGGGCGCGTGCTTCATCTTTAACAAAAATGCCCGCATAGGTGTCATAAAGGCGCGCGCCCGCCAATAGTAAATTTTCATTTTCAGGGTCGTCGAGGATGAAGCCGTCGATCAGCAACAGGTAAGCGGGCTGGCCCTCGCGCACAGTGGGAAGGTCATTTTGATTGGCGATCGCCTCGCCTAGGCTGTCGGCCATGCTGCGCATGGCACTGGCGGCGCAACCGCTAAGGAGTGCTGCCAGTAAAAGAATGCCGACAAATTTGACTGTATTTTGAGTTTGCAATGTCAACCGCTTGATTTGAATGGAGAGTCGTTAGGCTAACCGGTATCAAGCTGCAGAACAAGAGGGGCGCTCATCCGTGAGCGGTAATACGATGAGTGAATGATCAGGGGATGCCTTAGCAGATCATCGCCGCGCCAACGGTGTTGTTGGTAAAGCTGTCGATGATGATGAAACTGCCGGTCGTGCGGTTCTCAGCGTAGTGATCAAAGGTGAGCGGGTTCATGAGTTTCAATGAGACCTTGCCGATCTCATTCATCGCCAGCTCATTCGCACTTTCATCCTGCGTCAGCGCATTAATGTCGGTGCGGTATTTAATCTCACTGACCACCGTCTTCACGGTGTTAGTGGTATGTTTAATGAAGTACTTATTGTTTGGTGAGAGGGGTTCTTCACCCATCCAGCAGACAATCGCATCGATCTCTTTTTCGGTGCGGGGTGTTTTGTCGGCGTGGGCAATAATGTCGCCGCGTGAGATGTCGATCTCATCTTCCAGCGTAATGGTGACACTTTGCGGAGCAAAGGCCTCACTGAGGTTGCCATCGAAGGTGACGATCTCTTTAATCTTCGATCTTTTACCTGCGGGCAGTTGTACGATTTCATCACCCACTTTAACCGTGCCAGAGGCGATGCGCCCCATGAAGCCGCGAAAATCAGGCAGCGCTTTGGTTTGCGGGCGGCTGACATACTGCACCGGAAAGCGGAACGCCTGCTCGTCAATATGGCCGCTCACCTCAATGCCTTCCAGCGTCTCAAGCACGGTCTGCCCTTGGTACCAGTTCATGTGGTCGCCGCGTGCTACCACCATATCACCGGCCAGCGCCGAAACAGGAATGCAGGTCAGGTCGTGAATGTTCTGGCGGGCACAGAACTCAGTCAGCTCCTCTTTGATGCGTAGGAAGGTCGCTTCATCATAATCGACCAAATCCATTTTGTTGATGGCCACAATTAAGTGCGGCAGTCCAAGCAGACTGATGATGTGGGTGTGGCGACGGGTCTGTTGCAACACCCCTTTACGCGCATCGACCAGAATGACCGCAGCGTTAGCGGTGCTGGCGCCGGTGACCATGTTGCGGGTGTACTGCTCGTGCCCCGGGCAGTCGGCCATAATAAATTTACGTTTTGGTGTCGCAAAGTAGCGGTAGGCGACATCGATCGTGATGCCCTGTTCGCGCTCGGCAGCGAGGCCGTCGGTTAGCTGCGCTAGGTCGATGCCGTCGGCACCTTCTCCGTCCCCTTTGCTGACGGCTTGCAACTGATCTTCAAACGCCCCTTTGGTGTCGTAGAGCAGGCGCCCAATCAGGGTAGACTTGCCGTCGTCAACGCTGCCGACGGTGACGAGGCGTAACAGTTCAATCTCTTTCTCAGTGACAGGCATTAGAAATAACCTTCCTTCTTTTTGTCTTCCATGCTGTTGGAACCATGGTCGATGATGCGGGTTTCACGCTCACTGCGGGTGGCGATGCTCGCCTCTTCGATAATCTCTTCGATGGTGGTGGCACTGGAGCGTACCGCGCCGGTGCAGGGCATACAGCCGAGGGTGCGGTAACGTGACATCACCATTTTGGGCTCTTCGCCCTCTAGCAGGAGCTGGCTGTTTTCAGCAGGGATCAAGTGGTTACCACGCTCAACCATCAAACGTTCTTTGGCGTAATAAAGCGGCACGATTGGAATGTTCTCTTCTTTGATATATTGCCAGACATCCATTTCAGTCCAGTTCGAGATCGGGAAGACGCGCACCGACTCGCCGTCATGAATGCGGCCGTTATAGAGGCTCCACAGCTCAGGGCGCTGGTTTTTGGGGTCCCACTGGCCAAAGCTGTCGCGCATTGAGTAGACCCGTTCTTTGGCACGCGAGCGCTCTTCGTCGCGGCGTGCGCCACCGAAGGCGGCATCGTAGCCCCCTTTTTCAAGGGCTGTGAGTAGCGCGCCGGTTTTGAGCGCACCACAGCAGCGAGCGACGCCGAATTCGTTCGGGTTCATCTCTTTGGCGATCGCCTCTTCATTACGATGGACGGTCAATTTTGCACCGACCTCTTTGACGAACCAGTCGCGGAACTCATACATCTCTTGGAACTTGTAACCGGTATCAATATGCAGCAGTGAAAACGGCAGTGGCCCCGGGTGGAATGCTTTGCGCGCTAGATGCAGCATTACACTGGAATCTTTTCCGACGGAGTACATCATCACCGGATTGCGGAATTCGGCGACGACCTCACGCATGATGTGAATGGATTCGCTTTCCAGCTCTTGAAGTTGAGTCAGCTTATGTTTAGGCATTATTTTAATCGATCGTATCACTTGAATTGTCAGGTTTTGTCGAACACCCATCATAGCGTTTCGACAGCATGCGCGTAAACTGCTTTAAGTGCGGGAAGCGG
>JALSHQ010000165.1 GCA_026982145.1 Gammaproteobacteria bacterium
GATTTCTTGCCGCTATCCATCAGGATGTTAACAAATTTGGCAAGGGTCACATTCCCGAACTTAGGATCAGGAAGGATCTCTCTTTTGGCAATAACTCTTCTTCTAGGCATGACTTACAGTCTCGTATAAATAGGGTTTATGATTTTGGACGCTTGGTGCCATATTTAGAACGCCCTTGACGACGCCCATCAACACCTGATGTATCCAAGCTACCACGAACAGTATGGTAGCGTACGCCTGGCAGATCTTTTACGCGACCGCCGCGAATCAGAACCACAGAATGTTCTTGGAGATTATGCCCCTCACCACCGATGTAGGTCGAAACCTCCATGCTGTTTGTTAAGCGAACACGGGCGACTTTTCTCAGCGCTGAGTTTGGCTTTTTCGGTGTCGTTGTATAGACGCGAGTACATACACCACGTTTCTGCGGACATCCTTCCAGAGCCGGCACGGTGCTTTTCGCTTTTTTGCGACCGCGTGGTTTGCGTACCAATTGATTCGTTGTTGCCATGCCTTACCAGTCTCCAGCCAAAAACTTAAGTATTCAATTACTTAGACTCCAGCTAAACAGCCGAGCCTCGAATTAAACCAAATACATAACATTAAAATTGTCTTAACAGAGCTGAATTTATCTCTCTGCGAAGCCGCGAAATTTTATGGATATTCCGCCCCGCTGTCAAGCGCGAGATGAAATAAAATACAGATTAATTACACAAAAAATATTGGGTATCACTTTACACAGAGGCTCGATTTAGAACCCGCTGAATTCACCCAGCTAATAAAAATGGCGGCGCATTATCGCACACCACCATTTAGCCAGCCATTAACACCATATTAGTGGATGTTAGGCGATTTAACGCCCAACACCCCTAATAACTATGACTCTGTTAGTGCTTGGCGTAGTGCCTCTTCAACCTCACTACTGGTAGGCCCCTTATCGGCGGCCAGCTTCTGTTGCGCCTCTTCTTCTTTGCGACGGCGCTCATTATGATAGGCCATCCCTGTTCCGGCAGGAATCAAGCGCCCTACGATCACATTCTCCTTGAGGCCGCGCAATTCATCACGTTTACCACACACGGCCGCTTCAGTCAGAACGCGTGTTGTCTCTTGGAATGAGGCCGCCGAGACAAACGACTCAGTTGCGAGAGAAGCCTTGGTAATCCCCAACAGGAGATTCACATAGGTGGCCACTTCTTTTCCTGCTTTCAATAAAGTGTCGTTCTCAACCAACAGGCGTGCACGCTCTACCTGCTCGCCCTTAATGAATGGCGCATCACCAGGCTCAACAACCTCAACTTTGCGCAACATCTGACGCACAATCACCTCAATGTGTTTGTCGTTAATCTTGACGCCCTGAAGTCGGTATACGTCCTGTACTTCATTGACGATGTAGTTAGCCAACGCCTCCACACCGAGCAAACGCAGAATGTCATGCGGCGCGGGTGAGCCATCAGCAACCACTTCACCCTTTTCAACATGCTCACCTTCAAACACTGTGATATGGCGCCATTTGGGGATCAATGTCTCGTAACGCTCACCCTCTTGACCCACAATCACTAGGCGCTGCTTACCCTTAGTCTCTTTACCGAAGCCGATAGTACCGCTGATCTCAGCAAGAATCGCGGGATCCTTCGGCTTACGTGCTTCAAATAGGTCGGCAACACGCGGCAGACCACCCGTGATATCACGTGTTTTCGATGATTCCTGTGGAATACGTGCAATCACATCACCGACATTTACATCACTATTATCGGCCATATTGATAATGGCACCCGCCGGTAGGAAGTAGACAGCAGGGATATCCGTGCCCGCAAAGAAAATATCTTCGCCATCGGCATTAGTGATTTTCATCATCGGGCGCAGATCTTTAGCACTCGAGCCGCGTGCTTTCGGGTCAGTCACCACCACACTCGAAAGACCGGTCACATCATCAGTTTCACTCTGAACGGTAATACCATCGATAAAGTCACTAAACTTCAAGCGCCCCGCCACTTCTGTCACGATTGGATGCGTGTGTGGATCCCAATTAGCGAGCGTTTGCCCACCATCAACCGAATCGCCATCATTCACATTAATCAACGCACCATAGGGAACTTTGTAACGCTCACGCTCACGCGCAGTCTCATCTATGATGACAAGCTCGCCAGAACGAGAGACAGCAACGTTAGTGCCTGCCGTGTTTCGCACCACTTTAATGTTATGCAGGCGCACTGTCCCCTTCGATTTAATCTGTACGCTATTAACAGCAACCGCACGAGAAGCCGCACCACCGATATGGAAAGTACGCATCGTCAACTGAGTGCCCGGCTCACCAATCGATTGCGCGGCAATAACGCCCGTTGCCTCACCGATGTTCACTTTATGCCCACGCGCCAAGTCTCGCCCGTAACATGAGGCACAGATACCGTAACGATTATCACAAGTGATCGCTGAGCGCACTTTAACCTGGTCAACGCCCAGCTCTTCTAATCTATCCACGCCCGCCTCATCCAGCAGTGTGCCGGCGGTCACATAAACCTCAGAGCCATCGCTTGATAGTACATCCGTCGCGATAATCCGACCCAAGATGCGTTCACTCAGCGGCTCGACCACATCACCCCCTTCAATCAGCGGGGTCATCATTAAGCCATTGGTCGTTCCGCAATCTTCTTCGGTAATCACCATATCCTGCGCAACATCAACCAAACGGCGAGTGAGGTAACCCGAGTTAGCCGTCTTCAAGGCGGTATCCGCCAGCCCTTTACGTGCACCATGTGTCGAAATAAAGTATTGAAGTACGTTAAGCCCTTCACGGAAATTAGCGGTGATCGGCGTCTCGATAATTGAGCCATCCGGTTTCGCCATCAGACCACGCATCCCCGCCAACTGGCGAATCTGTGCGGCACTACCACGAGCGCCTGAATCCGCCATAATGTAAATGGAGTTAAACGAAGCCTGAATGGCCTTCTCTCCTTTAGCATCGGTGACAACCTCAGTGCCGAGCTTATCCATCATCGCCTTGGCGACTTGGTCATTAGTGTGCGACCAGATATCAACCACTTTATTATAGCGCTCACCATTGGTCACTAAACCAGAGGCATATTGATTCTGAATGTCTTTCACTTCGTTTTCTGCTGCGGCGATGATCTGCTCTTTCTCTTCCGGAATCACCATGTCATTCACACCGACAGAAACACCCGATAACATCGCATGTTTAAAACCGGTATACATGAGTTGATCAGCAAAAATCACAGTCTCTTTTAAACCAATATTACGGTAACAGATATTGATCAGGCCAGAGATCGCCTTTTTATTCATATCTTGATTGACGAGTTCAAATGCCATCCCTTCAGGCAGAATATCAGAGAGCAGTGCACGACCTGCGGTGGTCTCGTAACGGCGGAAAGTCTCTTTCTTCTCGCCGCTTTCATCAGTCAACACTTCGCGAATACGTACAGAAACTTTAGCGCTCAGCTCAACCAGCTTGTTTTCATAGGCACGATG
Source organism: Gammaproteobacteria bacterium (assembly GCA_026982145.1). Classification (GTDB taxonomy): domain Bacteria; phylum Pseudomonadota; class Gammaproteobacteria; order SZUA-140; family SZUA-140; genus SZUA-76. The sequence goes on from JALSHQ010000165.1 coordinate 3,484, forward strand.
CACTTCATGAGTATCGGCAAACAGCATCCCT
>JALSHQ010000166.1 GCA_026982145.1 Gammaproteobacteria bacterium
ATGAAGTGAACGATAATGAAATAGTTGTTTACGTAATTGCTGTTGGTAAAAGGGATCGAGGGCTAATCTATACCAAAGCAGATGAACGTAAATAGGCGTAATAAAAACAACACGGATATTTTTCACAGTGTTTTTGTGGTGCTAAAAGAGCCTGGCATGACAAAAACATCACTACAAAATGCCGGTTATTGCTGGCGTTGGCACAGGAAAATCTGAGCCATTAAAAAAGCGACACTATCGTTGAAAGTGCTCTTTCCCTATTGGGGTTTATCGGCCAATTTATCAACAGTTTTGCAAAGAATATTCTCCAGCCGCAGACTGATATTCCGTCGCTCGAATTGTTGCAGGTACGCTTCATCGCGGGTGAGGGTTTCTGGTACTTCCGAGTCGAGTAGCTCGCGAAGTGCTGTTTTGCACTGCTCGACTGATTCTGCCGGTACTACGCGGCCAATCCCCGCTCTTTCGATAATTTCCTGGGTTGCGCCGGGGTCGGTGAGGGCGAAAATAGGGCGCTTGGCGGCGACATATTCGAACAGTTTGCCCGGAATCACACCGTCCGATGTTTTGCCTGTGTCGACGATAAGCAGCAGATAGTCTGCGTTGACCTGTGCTCGCATGGCTTGATCGTATGGTACGTCACCAGGAAAGTGGTAGATGTCGTTGATCTCGTACTGGGTCAGTATCTCGTCGTAACGCTGCTGGATCTCCGGAGATACGCCGCCGAGGATGTGTACGCGCACTTTGTCCTTGATAGCCGGCTGTTCTTGGGCAAGTTGTCCCAGTGCCTCGGCAAAGGCGTATCCTCGCCGATTCTTGAAGAGGCGACCAGTGAAGATGAAGTTGATGGTATCGCTGGTTGGCCTTGGTGTGTTGAGAAAGGGAGTATAGATCTCTGGGTCATAGCCGTTGGTGAGAGTTTCAAAGCGTGCTTGAGTGCTTTTGAACAGTTGTTTTAGAAACTCGGTCTTTTGCTCTGATACGCTGATGATGACGTCGGCGTGTTTCATGTAACGGCGTTCCAGGGCAAGTTCCAGGTGTTCGCGAAGTGGGTTTATCCACTCTCTTAACACGTCACCATACCAGAGGTCCCGGTAATCTGCGACCCAGGGGATACCCTGTTCTTTCCGCAGTTGGTAGCCGATCCTGGCCGCACTAAAGGGTGGCAGGGTGGTGTAGATTACATCGATCTGTTGTTCCGTGCAGATCTGCTTGGCGAGAGGCAGCGCCTGCCGGGACCAAGAGCGGTAATCGTCGGGGATGTTCACCCAGTTTCTGAGCAGATATTTGTAGGCGCGGAGCGGGAGATCGAAAATGGAAGTGCGTGGATGGTTTTCGGATGGTCGGCCGGGTTCGGGAGAAGCTGCGACGGATGATGCATCGGCCTGCACTGTCGGGCTTTTGTAACCGAGCAGGCGCTTGATGCGGCCAATGGTTTCAGATTCGATGTCGGGCCAGGGCGCTCGGTAGACCTCGACACCTTCCGGCACCTCCGCTTCCAGGCTGGGGACATAGATGGGCGAGTCTTTTCTTGGCTCAACAGTTAGCACGATCACCTTCCAGCCGAGCTGTGTTAGGTGCTCCGCAAACTTCACGGAGCGAATGCGGCCGATGGTCTTTATAGGAGGGAACTCTCCGGCGACGATCAGGACGGTTTTGCGTTTGTTGCTCATTCCGTTGTGTTCTCCCTGACGAGACGCTGGCATAGGTGGTAGAAGCGTTGGGCGCCAATCGCCATACTGGAGTCCCGTGCGATCTGAAGCCCCTGTTTCTCGATCTGGTGGCGAAGTGCATCGTCGGTAAGGAGGCGTATGACCGCTGCTGCCACTTCGTCGGTTTTCGTGCCGTCCACCAACAGCCCGTTCTGTTTGTCCCGCACCGCTTCTACCACACCGCCAGCTCGACCGCCGATTACGGCCCGCCCGCAGGCGTTTGCTTCCAGGAAGACTAGCCCAAAGCCTTCGGTATCATGGTCGGAGAGTTCCCTGTTTGGCATCAGGAAGAGGTCGCTGGTGTGGTAGTGGGCTGCTAGCTCATCATCGGGTATGCGTCCGGTAAAGGTCACATGCTCGGTAACATCAAGTGAGGCGGTAAGTGATCGGAGTTCCTCTTCGTAAGGGCCGCTGCCAACGATCAGGTAGTGTACGTTTGGACACCGTTTTAAAATAGTTGGCAATGCCCGAATGGTTGTATCGAACCCTTTGCGCGGGATGAGTCGGCCGACGGTGAGCAGCACGCGCTTGCTCTCAAGGCCATAACGTTCCACAAGGGCGGGATCTACTGACCCAGGCTGGAATTTGTTCAGATCCACGCCATTAGTAATAAGTTCAATTTTCTCTGACGGTACATCCATCAGGTCAATCAATGCCTGGCGGGTGAAGTTGCTTACGGCCACGATCGCATCATTGTTGTGGAGAGATTTCCGGCGCTTGCGGCCAAAAAAACGGTAGTTGCTGACGGTGGTGATTTCTTCACCATGAATGTAGTTGATCATTTTGCAGCCCAGCCAGCGTTTGGCTAATAAACCTAGCCAACTTCCTGATACCAGCTCGCCGATGCAGACTACATCTATATTTTCACTCCGGATGATGCGGACGGTCTCACGCCAGACCCGGTAGCGTAGCGGGATGTCGATAGTAAGGAATAGCCAAAGGGAGTGCCAACGGGAGCGGGCTATAGTCTCTTGGGGGCGCAGAAGTTCTATACGGTGAACAGTATAAGGTGCGGCAGCGTCAAATTTACGCCATCCTTCAAGCTCTTCACCTGTCTGATAATTTCGCCATGGAGCCAGCACGCACATGCTATTTGCAGGCGCGTAACGGCAGATGTTCTCATAGACAACCGCTGAGCCACCATGGATGGGGGAGAAAATGCTAGTAATGAATAGACATTTCATGCGGCATTGTTGTATTAAGCGGTTTGCTTAGCATTCCTTTAGTGGGTTAGGTTTTTGTGCTCCAAGAACCAACAAAATCATACCAGCATTTCTATACAAGTTGCTATAAGATATTATTTTTTGTCCAATTTAAACTTAGTTGAGTATCGTTCCCTGCTTTGAAAGTAAAATCATTCTTGCAATTTGAGCATCTGCCATCGGCGTGCAATGCGCTTTTTGAGGCAGCTGCAGCTGAGAGCCCGTTTCTCTCCAGAGAGTGGTTTGAGCATCTGGCTTCTAATGCGCTGGATCCGGGTGATGAAGTGGTTCTTATGGTGGCTTTCACCAATGATGGTGAGGCAGTGTGTATTTTACCGTTGCTTCGCCCTGGAAGCTCTACTCATTTAGTGGCTATAAAACGATTGCGCGCATTGCAAAATTTCTATACCCCGGACTTCAGACCTTTGATACAGGTCGGGGCGGCCGGTGTCGAGGGGATGATGGCAATCGCGCACCATCTCTCTTCCAAGAGCTGTTCAATAGATGCAGTGGATATTGGGCCTATGCTGAGAGCTGAATCAGCTTTTGAGATTTACCAAAGGGCAATGAGTGAGGCGGGATTTTCATCTAAGGC
>JALSHQ010000167.1 GCA_026982145.1 Gammaproteobacteria bacterium
CCCTGCTAATTTCATTCACAGTAATATTATTGGCACCTACACCATGCTTGAAGCTGCTCGTCATTTCTGGAGCGCTCTTCCTCAAGAAAAAAAACAATCATTCAGGTTCCATCACGTCTCCACCGATGAGGTTTTTGGCTCACTCAATGAGTGCGGACTGTTTCATGAGAATAGCCCTTATGATCCTCACTCACCTTACTCTGCAAGCAAGGCCTCATCGGATCATTTAGTGCGAGCATGGCATCACACCTACGGGCTGCCAGTACTGATTACTAATTGCTCAAATAACTATGGCCCCTATCAATACCCAGAGAAATTAATCCCCCTAATGATACTCAACGCACTTAATGAGCAATCACTTCCTATCTATGGTAAGGGGGATAATATTCGTGATTGGCTATACGTCGAAGACCATGCTCAAGCATTGAGGCTAGTTCTCTCACAGGGACGCATAGGCGAAACCTATAACATCGGTGGGCATAATGAAAAATCAAACCTAGAAGTTGTCAATACACTTTGCAAAATCCTAGATGATCTAACACCAAGAAAAAACAAAAAGCCTTATAACGAACTTATCACATATGTCGAAGACCGCCCTGGACACGACCAGAGATACGCGATCGATGCGTCTAAACTTCAACATGAGTTAGGGTGGTCGCCTACTGAAACCTTTGAAAGTGGCATCAAAAAAAGTGTTGAATGGTATATCAAACATGCCACTTGGTGGAAAAATACCACCTCCGATGACTATCAACAAGAAAGGCTTGGACTGCTATAAACAATGAATGAATTCAGCGCTCCTAAACATAAGGGGATAATTCTTGCTGGCGGTTCCGGCACACGTCTTTACCCGGTCACCCGCGCTGTCTCCAAGCAGTTGCTTCCTGTCTACGATAAGCCAATGATTTATTACCCGCTGTCAGCCCTACTGCTGGCGGGCATTCGTGACATCCTCATTATATCCACCCCTGAAGATACCCCGCGCTTTGAGCAACTGCTTGGCAATGGACATCAATGGGGCGTCAATTTACAATATGCTGTGCAGCCCTCACCAGATGGATTAGCTCAAGCATTCATTATTGGTGAGGCGTTTATTGGCAATGACCCGTGTGCTCTGATCCTTGGGGACAACATATTTTATGGGCACGACTTCACCAAAACCTTGAATAGCGCCACTCGACAGACTGCTGGTGCTACTGTTTTTGCCTACTCTGTGCGTGACCCTGAGCGGTACGGTGTCGTTGAATTTGACATTACAGGCCAAGCCGTTTCAATCGAAGAAAAGCCGCTAGAACCGAAATCAAGATTCGCAGTTACCGGGCTCTATTTTTATGACAACCAGGTCATTGATATTGCTAAAGGGTTGCGCCCATCACCACGCGGTGAACTTGAGATTACCGACATCAACCGCCACTACTTACAACTCAACCAGCTGCATGTGGAAAGACTGAGTCGCGGCATGGCATGGCTGGATACCGGCACACATAGCGCACTGTTGGAAGCCGCTCATTTTATTGCGACTATCGAAGAGCGGCAGGGGTTAAAAATCGCCTGCCCTGAAGAGATCGCTTATCGTATGAAGTTTATCGACACAGCTCAGCTGGAAGCCTTAGCAGCACCACTAAAAAATAGCGGCTATGGTAACTACTTGCTGCAGGTGCTTAACGAAGAGGGGCGTTAATGAAAGTCGTACCCAGCAATATACCTGATGTCATGACCCTGACCCCTCGAGTATTTGGAGATGAGCGAGGATTTTTCTACGAAAGCTACAATGCACGCGTATTTGAACAGTGCACAGGTGTCTCTGGTGATTTCGTGCAAGACAATCACTCACGCTCAGAAAAAAATGTTTTGCGTGGGCTTCATTACCAAATCAAACAACCGCAAGGTAAACTTGTGCGTGTTATTGCAGGCGAGGTCTTTGACGTTGCCGTTGATATTCGGCGCAGCTCGCCCACCTTTGGCCAGTGGGCGGGTGCTCTACTGAGCGCGGAGAACCAGCGACAATTGTGGGTGCCCAAGGGATTTGCACATGGTTTTTTGGTCGTTAGTGAATACGCAGAATTTTTGTACAAAACGACAGATTTTTATGCGCCTGAGCATGAGCGGTGCATTGCTTGGGATGACCCTGCCATCGGCATTGAATGGCCACTCAATGGAGAAGCACTACTCTCGGCCAAAGATAGAGAGGGCACATCTCTCAAAGAAGCCGAGATTTTTTTATGACCAAAATGCTACTCATTGGCAAAGATGGCCAAGTTGGTTATGAGCTTCGTCGCACTCTAGCCTCGCTCGGACAAGTATATGCCCCCGGAGTTGATCTACTCGATCTCACTAAACCGGAACAGATAAAAAATATCATTCAGACATTCAGGCCTGAGGTTATTATTAATGCAGCGGCTTACACTCAGGTAGACAAAGCTGAAGAAGAGACTGAAGCTGCAATGATGATCAATGGCACAGCGCCCGGCATTATCGCAGAGGAAGCAAAGCAGGTCGGTGCTTGTATGATTCATTACTCCACTGATTATGTGTTTGATGGCCGCCTAGAAACGGGCTACTGTGAATCAGATACACCGAACCCTATCAATGTCTATGGCAAAACAAAGCTCGCTGGTGAACAGGCGGTTGCTGCGGCAAATATCCCCTACCTTATTCTTCGAACAAGCTGGGTCTACGGTGGTCGTGGCCAGAATTTTCTGCTCACTATTTTGAGGTTAGCCAACGAACGTGAAGAGCTAGCGATTGTAGATGATCAGATCGGCAGCCCCACATGGAGTCGTTTGATCGCAGAGAGTACAGCTCAGATACTTTCGCAACAAATCGCCCTGAAGCAACCATGCCGCCACCTTGAAGCGTGCAGCGGCCTTTATCACCTGACGGCTAGCAACAGTACGAGCTGGCATGGGTTTGCAGAGGCATTTTTAGCGCTTGACCCACAAGCCAAGCATCACAAGCTAAGGTCGCTCAAGCCCATCCCCAGTGTAGAATACCCAACACCAGCAGCGCGGCCTCAACACTCAACCCTTAACACACAGAAGCTACAAGAGCAGTTCGGGCTCACCATGCCTGACTGGCAGGATAGCCTCAAGCTCCTTTTAGAGAGCGCTTAATTTCCAATTACTTGCGCAGGACTGCGACAAAGTTACCATCAGCATCCTCAAAGGGTACCTCGACCCCTTGAACCTCGCTGAAACCGATGCGTTGTGCCAGCGTGGCAAGGTTATCAACATCAAATAGATGCAGGTGCTCCAGTGGTTTCAATGCACCCCACGCAGCCCCTTCTGTTTTTGCTTGCTCACATGCTACATCGGGGGTTTGAATCACAAAGACGCCGCCCGGCTTTAGGATTTCAAGTATACCTGTGAGGTCAGCAGCGACATCCTCAAAATGCTCGATCACATCAATCGCGGTAATTAGATCAAAAGTCTCATTCTCAAACTGTGGGCGCATGTCCATAAAACGCCCTTGGTACACATGCCCACT
>JALSHQ010000168.1 GCA_026982145.1 Gammaproteobacteria bacterium
TTCGCGGGGATGGTAATGATGTCGTTGTGGCCGACCAGTTTCGGGTTGAATGACGCAAGCGAGGCGGTGCGCATCTCGTTTATCTGTGTTGCGCTGTGGTGGGGCGTTTTTTCAATCCCGCTATGGCTGTTTGTGAAAGAGCCAAAAAGGGCGGGTAATCTTTCGATGTGGCAGTGTGTGAGTGGCGGCTGGCAACAACTGCGTCAAACGTTGCATGAGATCCGTCAGCTAAAAGTGGTGATGCTGTTTTTATTGGCTTACTGGCTCTATATCGACGGTGTCGATACCATCGTACGGATGGCAGTTGATTATGGGCTATCACTTGGCTTTGATTCTAATGGACTGATTGTCGCGCTGCTGATCACCCAGTTTGTCGGTTTTCCAGCTGCGATCCTCTTTGGCCGACTCGGGCAGCGCTATGGTGCAAAGACAGGGATATTTATCGCAATTGCCGTCTATATTGGCATCACCATTTGGGCATCGCTGATTGAAACTCAGATCGAGTTTTATGGTCTGGCGGTGATGATCGGACTGGTGCAGGGGGGGATTCAATCACTCAGCCGCTCACTCTATGCGCGCCTGATTCCACCCGGGAAATCAGCCGAGTTTTTCGGTTTTTACAACATGCTGGGAAAATTTGCCGCCGTTGCCGGGCCACTGATGATGGGGTGGATAGCAGTCGCCACCGAGAGCCACCGCGTCGCGATATTGTCGCTGCTGATTCTCTTTTGTGCGGGCGCGGTGCTGCTCTGGTTTGTCGATGAGAAGGCGGGGCGGCAGGCGCGTGCGTCACTTTAATATCGTAGAATTACAGTCAGGTATTGCCGTGGCGGTTCGCGCTGTGGGCGCACATCCCCTATAATGGCCGATTGCTCACAAGCAGTTTTTTATTTTTAGGTGGGCGGTCAGGAGTTGAGTATGGATCAGTCGCTGGTTTTTGATATCGAGTTAATTCGTCGCTACGATAAGAGCGGCCCCCGTTACACCTCGTATCCGACGGCGGTGAAATTTCATGAGGGATTTGGCGAGGCTGATTACCGCGCCGTGGCGGCCAGAAGCAACCAGCAGGGTGAGCCGCTCTCGCTCTATTTCCATATTCCCTTTTGCGACACGCTCTGTTTCTACTGTGCGTGCAACAAGATTGCCACCAAAAACCGCAAACATGCAGTGCCTTACCTTGAGTCGCTCTTTAAAGAGATTGAGATGCAAGGGGCGCTGTTTGATAAATCCCGCAAGGTAGATCAGCTCCACTGGGGCGGCGGCACGCCGACCTTTATCAGCCATGAGCAGATGACGGCGCTGATGGCGAAGACGCGCGAACAGTTTAACCTGCACGACGATGACAGCGGTGAATATTCGATCGAGATCGACCCGCGTGAGATGCAGCACGACACCATTAAGCTGCTGCGCGGGCTTGGTTTTAACCGCATGAGTCTCGGTGTGCAGGACTTTGATCCCAAAGTGCAGCAGGCGGTCAACCGCATCCAGACTGAGGAGCAGACCTTTAAAGTGCTTGATCAGGCGAAGGCAGAGGGGTTCCAGTCGGTCAGTGTTGACCTGATCTATGGGCTGCCATTTCAGTCGCTGGAAGGCTTTGCGAAAACGGTGGATAAAGTGATTGCGGCGGGACCGGATCGTCTTTCGGTCTTCAACTATGCGCACCTACCAGAGATGTTCAAAGCACAGCGCCGCATCCTTGATGAAGATTTGCCATCCGCGACCGAAAAGCTCGATATTTTACAGATGACCAACGAACGCCTGAAACAGGCGGGCTATGTCTACATCGGTATGGATCACTTTGCCAAACCGGATGATGAACTGGCGGTGGCGCAGCGCGAGGGGAGCCTCTACCGCAACTTTCAGGGGTACTCGACCCACGCTGAGTGTGACCTCGTTGCGATGGGGGTCACCTCCATCGGCATGGTGGCCAACACCTATAGCCAGAATGTGAAAACGGTTGAAGAGTACGCCGAGCTGATCGATGCGGGCAAGCTGCCGGTCTACCGTGGCATTGAGCTGAATGATGATGACATCCTGCGCCGCGAAGTGATCACGCGGCTGATCTGCCAGTTCGAACTGGATATGGCGGCGATCGCGCAGCAGTTTAGTATCGACTTTGCGAAATATTTTGCACTGGAGATGGAGGAGATTTGCCAGATCGAGCGTGATGGACTGCTGACGATTGAGGGCGATAAGATCAAAGTGCAGCCCGCAGGCCGACTGTTGATCCGCAATGTCTGCATGGTGTTTGATCGCTATCTGCGGAAACAGACCGAGCAGCGTTTTTCGAAGGTGATTTAACCGCTAGCTGACGGGAGGCTATTAGGGCTTCGGTCGCCTGAAATCACCATTTGGGCGGCAATGTGCAGCGAAAGTTTCGGCTGGTTTTTGTGAGGCTCTTCGCACAGTGAGACCGGTGTCACAGGTATCATAATTAAGCCTGTGAACTTTCAAGCCCTAAAGCGTACGGCCGATAGTTGCAGGGTGGTGCGCTGGGTAAAAAAGACTCTTTCCGGCATCAAAAAATGGATGAATGGGCGTATTTGTCGGGAGTTTTATCATGTGCAAGATCGATCATTATTGGGGCATGAAGAGCCGTTACCGCACTTTTCTATACCTCATGTTCGCTGCTTCTATTAGCGGCTGTGGTGGTAGTGATGATGCGCCAGCGCCGGTGCTAGAACCGTCGCCAACATCAATGACGACGCTGAGTGGTACCATTGGTATTGCTGCGGGCAGTGAAGTCGATCGTGATGTTAATGACCCGTTTTCAGCTTATGCTGCCAATGATACCTATCAGGCAGCACAGGCCATTTCGAGTCCCGTCACATTGGGCGGCTACTTGAACCGAGTGGGCTTTGGGCCCGCAGGAGATTCATGGGCTTTCGGGGATCTCAGCGATTTTTATCGTATCCGTATCGAGGCCGGGCAAACCATTACCGTGACGATGGAGGCTCCGCTGACAGGTGACCTAGACCTCTATCTTTATGACGATAACGGCGCTAATCCACCCACGCTTAACGCTAGCTCGCTTGGCGCTGGCACGATTGAAACCCTTTCCGTGAGCACGACAGGGGACTACTTGATTGAAGTGCGAATTGACGCCGGCTACTCTAGTTACACGTTGACGGTTGGTAATTTCACCCCTCAATCTGTGCCCGGCAGGCTGAACTCTACCGATGCGTTTGTAGCAGGGGATGTGATTGTAAAATTCCGAGATGACCCAGCCCTTGCTATTGCTAAACGGCTGCCGGCCGCACGAGCAGCTGTACTTGGACTGCAGGCAAAGGCCGGCAGTCACCATCAACACGCACAGCTCATGGGCTTTGGAGAGACATCACAGTCGCGCCACACTGCGCTTAAAACGTTGGGCGTGGTGCAAGGTGGTGAGCGCCCGCTTAGCTTTGATGACCACGAAAAACAGCTCAAATTTGAGACGATGCAGATGATTAAGGCGCTGC
>JALSHQ010000169.1 GCA_026982145.1 Gammaproteobacteria bacterium
CGCGTGAGCGAGAGGCGGGCACCTTCGACCAACTGCTGGTCACACCGCTGCGGCCGCTGGAGATTCTGGTCGGTAAAGCGGTGCCGGGGATTGTGATCGGTCTGCTGGAGGCGAGCGCCATTTTGGTGTTGATGGTGGTGCTGTTCGATATTCCGTTGCGCGGTGATCTGGGGGCGCTCTATCTGGGGATCTTTCTCTTTCTGCTCTCGGCTGTCGGGGTCGGGTTGATGATCTCCTCCATTGCGGTAACACAACAACAGGCGATTCTCGGCGCTTTTCTCTTTCTGGTGCCAGCGGTGATCCTCTCCGGCTTTTCCACCCCTATTGCCAACATGCCGGAGGTGGTGCAGTGGCTCACCTACCTCGATCCGCTGCGCTATTTTCTAGTGGTGGTGCGCGGGGTGATGCTCGAAGGCAACGGTTTTGAGCTGCTGGTTCACCAGTTCTGGCCGATGGCGCTGATCGGTGTGGTTTCGTTAGCACTGGCAGGGTGGCTGTTTCGTAAACGGATGTATTGAGTGGGGCGTCATTGGCGAGAAGTGAGCTGGAACATGTAAATGGGGCTGCTACAAGCGTAAACTAAGGAACCTCTAATTTATTCTGAGCGAAGTGGATTGTGATCTAAAATATTCAGATTTGTTATGCCCTTTGGGTGCAAGGCGCGAATCGCACGTAATACCCAAGGGGCACACTGTAGCCGGCTATTGCGAAGATTAGCAACACAGAAGCTGAATGTTTTAGACGCAAGAGACGAGTTCATGAATAAATCAGAGGTTCCTAAGGCTGATTTGAAAAGGGCTATCCAAGTCAGTTGAGCGAGTGTTGCTTGATAAACCAATTAATGATGGGTGAAGTAGATGAGATCAATAGTATTTGTTGTGCTTTTTATCGGTTTGTTACCGGCGGTAAGCTATGGGAAAGAAGAAGCGAGGGGCGGCGATCTGGTTGATGGTGTGGGTGTTGAAGCGCTCCCGCATGAGTTGCGGGTTTTACTCGCTGAGGAGATGAGAGCGTTGCAGCAGGGTATGGTCTCAATTATTCCTGCTTATCTCTCTGGCGAGTGGGATGAAGTGGCTACCATCGCCGGTAAAATGGAGCGCAGCTATATCTTGAAACAGCGCCTTACCAAAGAGCAGGCTAAGGTGTTGAAGCGGGTGTTGCCGCGAGCGTTTATTCAGCGTGACCAGCAGTTTCACTATCTGGCCGGCATGCTTGAGCATGTTGCAAAAAATAGAAAGCCTGAATTAATTAACTTTTATTTTTCCGAAATAAATGCCGCTTGTGTTGAGTGTCACACGGCACATGCAACGCATAGGTTCCCTGCGTTAAAGCAAAAAGAGGTGGAGGCTCATAGCCACTGAAGAACGGTCTAGTGTGGTGAGTAAGTTGGGCTAAAGGTGTTTAAGTAGGAGTTTTTATGGCAGTAAAAAAAGTAATAAGAATGGGTGACCCACGGTTATTAAAGGTGACAGAACCTGTCACGGAATTCAACACGGTAGCGCTTAGCAAGTTGGTTAATGACCTTCTTGATACTGTCGCGAAACATGATGGCGCAGGGCTGGCGGCACCGCAAATCGGCATCAATAAACGGGTGGTGGTGTTTGGGCTTGAAGCGAACCCCCGTTACCCCGAGGAGGAGTCGATACCGACAACAGTGTTGATCAACCCGGTGATTGAAGCGTTAGATGAGCAGATGGAAGCGGGTTGGGAGGGCTGCCTCAGCGTGCCGGGGCTGCGTGGCTTGGTGCCGCGTTACCGCCATATTCGTTACAGCGGATTTGACCAGTTTGGTACCAAGATTGAACGTGAGGTGAATGATTTTCATGCGCGGGTGGTGCAGCATGAGTGTGACCATCTCGATGGTATCCTCTACCCTCAGCGTATGAGTGATATGTGCCAATTTGGTTTTGAAGAGGAGCTGGAGAAGGCGGCAGAAGCAGAGAGTGAGCGTTAGTCAAGCTCTCTGCGCATCACAGTGTTGCAATGCATAGAGAGCGGGTGAGAGTGGCTTACTTAAAAACCTTTTCTGCTAGTACTACTCGCGCTTCATAGGCGCTACGTGCGATGCGTATATCCTCAAGAAAATAGGGCAGCTCTTTGAGCGTGAGCGCCTGTGGCCCATCGACCAGTGCCACTTTGGGTTCTGGGTGAAAGTCGACCAGCACCATGTTGGCGCCCGCGATGATCCCTTGAGCGGTTACATGCATTACATCCAAAATATTGTCGGGTGCGATGTCGCGTGAGCCGACCGAGTGCGAAGGGTCGATGCAGACCGGCATGCGGGTGAGCCGTTTTACCACCGGCACATGGGCAAAATCGACAAAGTTACGATGTGGGTCTCCCATGTTGGTTTTCATGCCGCGTAGGCCAAAGATCACTTTACTGTTGCCTTCACTCGCAAGGTATTCGGCCGCGTTGAGTGACTCCTCCAGTGTGATGCCGAAGCCGCGTTTCAGCAGTACAGGGTGCCTCTGCTGTCGGCCAACAATCTTTAGTAGCTCAAAGTTTTGAGTATTACGTGTGCCGATCTGCAACATCACCCCGGTCGCATTGCCCGCCTGTTCAAGTGCCTCATTGATCTCATCGATATGGCTTTCGTGGGTGATCTCCATCGCAATAACTTTGATGTCGTACTTGCCCGCAAGCTCAAAAACATAGGGCAGGCATGTTTTGCCGAACCCTTGAAATGAGTATGGGTTGGTGCGGGGTTTATAAGCGCCCATGCGGGCGCAGGGTTGCCCGTTTTCTTGGAGTACTTTCATCATCGCTTCGACATGCTCCGGGCTGTTCACCGCACAGAGGCCCGCAAAAACATTGAGGTTGTGCTGCCCAAAGGTGATGCCGTTGTATTCGAATGAGGTGGGGCGGCTGTCATCTTTGTGGCGACCCAGTACTCGGTACTCTTCAGAGATGCGCACGGCACGCTCGACACAGGGGAGTGAACGCATGTCATCCATATTGAGGGCGTGGGTGTCGCCGATCAGGTAGATCTCGGTGAGGGTCTGTTGAGTGCCTTTTTCTTGATGGACACGGTACTTAATCGATGAGAGGTTGTTAAGGTGATCCATCAATCGATGGTAGTCGTTCCCTTGAGGGTCGGTGTCTGGCGCGAGTATTAAAATCATTTATGGGTGTCCGGTATTGTTCTGTCGATCACTATTATTTCACAGTTTTGGTTTTGGGTTATCTCAATTATAAGCTTGGTTAACAGGGTGGCTATAAAAACCACTTGTGCTAAGTGCTGAAATGAAAATATAAAAGGCAATGTTGATGGAGCGTATTAGAGTGGAAAACGGGTTAAAACAGGGCGAATGTATCACTTGCTAGTCATGCAATGTAAGCGGTTAATAAACGACACACTTGCCCCGAGCTATTTGCCGCAACATACCGTCACGGTGTAGATTTCCAGCTGACAGGGAAGGTTGTGTTATCGAT
>JALSHQ010000170.1 GCA_026982145.1 Gammaproteobacteria bacterium
TAATGATGCCAAGCCCAATCTGGCCGCACTTCTGGCCAGCGAGGCGACACCCCGCTGTGAGCGCGGCCACCGTTGAGCCACCGTTCACCAAACAGTCAATCACCGCGGCATTAAAGGTGTCTCCCGCAGCCAGTGTATCAATCACTTTGTGGGGTGGGAAAGGGGGGCTGTGGTAAACCTCGCCACGATGATCAATGCCGTATGCGCCATCCTCTCCCCACGCACAGATGATCTTTTTTTCAGGGAATTGGGCATGGCGTGAGCGAAGAAATTTCGCTGCACTTTCAGGGCTCCCACTACCCTCATGTTTTTCAACATATTTTCTGGAAAACAATAGCAAACCCACATATTTAAAGAGCACCCTAATTTCAGGGCGAGCCTTTTCTATCTCTAGTGAGCAGGGCAGATCGGGGTGGTTTTCAGCCACGTATACGAGCATCTTCTCTGTTTCGCTGATATTGCGCCCCTCAAAGTGAAGCCAGTCGTACGCTGAGTGATTCACACGCTTAAAGTCACTGAAGCTAAACTCTGGTAAGTCACGGTGATGAATAATGGTGCGCGAGCCATTATTGCGGTTGTGGGTAATGTATGACGTGGGCACCTTGCCCGCCACCACCACCCGGCAATGACTTGTATCTATCTGATATTGTTTGAGATCTTGGACGATTCGCTGGCCGTCAGGCTCATCGGCCAACACCCCAAGCCAGTGACAATGGTGACCCAACTGTGAGAGCACCACCAATGTATTCGTGGCGTTACCACCGCGACAGATGCGCTGTGATTGGGCGCGAAATTCACCATCTTCCTCAGGATACCCATCGACCGTATTGATAATATCAAGCGTTGCGATGCCCACGCTGGCGACTCGCGCCACTTTTTAGGCCTGAGGCTTAGATGAACGCTGCTCTGCACTCGGCTGCGGCTGTTTCGGCTCATTGCAGCCAATCACTTTCATCGGAATCAGCATCATACTAAGCAGATCAACCACCAGCCAAGCAATCACGGCGTAAACAATGGCCATCGCACCGACGTCTTGAAACATGTAGAGAAAAGCGCAAATGGCCAGCACCCACATGTAAACCATCGAAAATGGTACTAGAAACCAAAGGTTTGCGATGAGATGCGCATTACAGTGACCACAGCGCGCATCGCGCATATAGCCCATACGGTACTTATCTTTCAAGGCAACGCCCGGCCGCTCACACTTTGGACATGGAAGTTTCATTTATACCGCTCCAACATTCATACAAAAAACCATCATAACACCCCGCAACCAGAGGCCAAATGTTCTCGCTGATTGCGTTCACCCCTCCAGAATAAGCGTGTTAGAATTTGCGCTCCTTGATTAATTAATCGACATCAATAATGAATATGTTGCGTAGAAAAATCCTCTTTCTGGCTTTAGGTGCCTCGCTATTAATAGGCTGTGATAATAACACGCCACTGATGGAGGAGGTTCAAAACGGCGAAATCGAAAACGCTAGGGCGCTCATCGCAACGACGGCTGATATCAACGAGCGTAACAGTTACGGCTGGACGGTGTTGATGCACGCGGCTCGCTTGGGCAATGTCGAGCTTTTAAAGCTGCTAGTAGAGAACGGTGCTGACGTAAATGCACAGGATGAAGACGGTTGGTCTGCGTTGATGCGCGCCGCGCTCAAAGGCCACACCGAAGCGGTTCGCTATCTGCTCAGCGTGGGCGCGGATGTCTCATTCAAAGATAACACCAATAGTACAGCGCTTCACTGGGCAGCACTGCGTGGCCATAAAGATATCGTGCTGCTGCTACTTGATGCTGGCGCCGATGTCACTGTGGTCAATAATCGGCGCTGGACTCCGATAAAAGCAGCCGGTACCGAAGGTGAAAATGATATCATCATGCTATTGAAACGCTACGGCGCAACAGAATAGTCACGCTTCAACTACACGCCCAGATGAACAATCACCGTGCGCTGCATCTGGGCGCGGCGGTGCTCCCATAAAAATATCCCCTGCCAGCTGCCCAGCGCGAGCTGGCCCTCCATGACCGGCACAACGACCGAAGTTGCGGTTAATGCTGTTTTAATATGAGACGGCATATCATCCGCCCCCTCACTGGTATGTGTGTAGAGTGGGTCATTCTCAGCCACCAACCGGCTCAGCCACTGCTCTAAATCACGCGCGGCCGAAGGGTCTGCATTCTCCTGCACAATCAAACTTGCAGAGGTGTGCTGAATGAACAACGTGCATAACCCTGCTTGCAGCGCGCTGTCGGCAACGACAGCCGCCACTTCGCGCGTGATTTCGTGCAGCCCTTGGCGTGGGGTAGTGATCGAAAGCGAGTTGATCATGATACAATTTCCTTCTCTGTTGTTTTGCGATCCGCGCTGATAATCGTTAACTTTGATTATAGCGACATTCACACCGCCGCAGGCGCACAAGCAATGGGATCATGCCTTACCCTATCGAGAACTGTTTCATGCTGCTGAAAAAACTCTTCGCCACACTGCTGCTCATGATGACCTCATCCACGCTCTTCGCTGCCGCACTATCATCCAAGCATCACAGCGAAAAACCTCAAGCGTGCAAAGTCTGCCACACCAGTGGCGACAATTTTAAGCCGGTAAAAACCAATGCCCGCTGCCAACAGTGCCATGAGGGACTGCCGGGGGAGGGTAGACTGATTGCGGCAATGAAACGTCAACCGCCGCAAAAAACCGATGATGGCAGCGACAACGGCATGAGCCTGCCGCACTACGCGCCGCAAAGCCGGCTGGGCGATGCCCCTAATGAGATGGTCTATATCCCCGCCGGAGAGTTTATTATGGGCAGCAGCCAGCGCCTTTCCGATGAAGGACCAGAGCATGTTGCCGCAACCACGGAATACATGATTGATAAATTTGAAGTGACTAATCTTCAATATAAAAAATATATCGATGAAGCGGGCAGGCGAGCACCCAAACATTTCGAACAGCGTGAGGTTCCGGCTGAAAAAGCGGATCACCCGGTCACTTTTGTCTCCTGGTTTGATGCCAAAAAATATTGCAGCTGGGCGGGCAAACGGCTCCCCACCGAGCAGGAGTGGGAGAAAGCGGCGCGTGGCACTGATGGGCGCATCTTCCCGTGGGGGAGTGTTTTTGCAATTGAGAAGGCTAACACCCCAGTGCGTTGGGATGCGTTAAAACAGGACGGGGACACCACCCCAGTCGGCGCATTCAAACAAGGTGTCAGCCCTTACGGTTTGCACGACACCTCCGGCAACGTCTGGGAGTGGGTGGATGCGTGGTACCAACCTCACCCCGGCAATGAGCAACCTTCGGAAAATTTCGGTAAGATCTACCGCGTACTCAAGGGTGGCTCATGGTGGGACTGCTCCTTTTATAAATGTGGCATCTCGGCACCGCTCTTCAATCGCAGCTTTTTTAACCCTCGCGTTACAAATAGCA
>JALSHQ010000171.1 GCA_026982145.1 Gammaproteobacteria bacterium
GCGGCGTTGTTGCGGGGATTGTGGCGGTGGCCGATCCGATCAAAGTAGATTCCAAGGCGGCGATAGCACGGCTGCGCAGTATCGGCATTAAGGTGGTGATGTTGACCGGTGATAATGCTGCTACGGCAGCCGCTGTGGCGAGGCAAGTGGGGATCGATGAAGTGATCGCGGAAGTGCTGCCTGCCGACAAATCGGCCAAGGTGGCGGCACTACAGGCGGCAGGCGAAGTTGTGGGGATGGTGGGTGACGGCATTAACGATGCGCCGGCACTGGCGCGCGCTGATGTGGGCTTTGCGATCGGCACCGGTACTGATGTGGCGATCGAAAGCGCGGATGTCACCTTGATGCGCGGTTCACTGCATGGCGTTGCGGATGCCATTGCGATCTCGAAAGCGACCGTGCGCAATATCAAGCAGAACCTGTTTGGTGCTTTTATCTATAATTCGCTCGGGATCCCGATTGCAGCCGGCGTGTTGTTCCCACTGTTTGGGGTTTTATTGAACCCGATCGTGGCGGGTGGAGCGATGGCGATGTCGTCGCTAACAGTAGTCACCAATGCCAACCGGTTGCGGTTGTTTAAGCCTGAAGGAAGTGCGCGATGATGGATGCAGTGATCAATTTATTGGCGCTGGGGCTGATGGGGTTCATCATCTGGTGGTTCTGGTTGTCACGTCCCGCGCTGCAGCAGGTGGGTAAAAATGAGGCGATCGAGATCGTCGTAGAGCATGGAAACTACACCCCCTCACACATTGAAGTGCCACAGGGCGAGGCGATCACACTCAATTTTATACGACGCGACCCAAACCCCTGTGCTGAAAAGGTATTGTTTGATGAACTCGACATTGCGCTGGACCTTCCGCTTGAGGAGGTGGTGCCACTTGTCATCGAGCCACTTGCAGTGGGTGAATATCGCTTTAGTTGCCAGATGCAGATGTATCGTGGCAGTCTTATTGTGAAAGGGGTGCAAGGGCATTAAAAGGGCTTAGCTCATGAGTCGCCTTAATTTTTTTGGATGTCTTGATGAGCTTTACTTTAAAAATATAGTCAAATATAAAAAGAGAGTATGCAATGAGTTGGTGGGGGAAACTGTTTGGCGGCACCTTTGGTTTTATGCTGGGTGGCCCGCTAGGCGCTTTATTAGGCGCGGCACTCGGGCACGGTCTAGACAACAAGGTCGGCCATGTGCGCAGCCGTCAGCGGGTACAGACCGCATTTTTTACTGCAACTTTTTCCGTGATGGGGCACTTAGCTAAGGCCGATGGACGCGTTTCGGAAAATGAGATCCAGATGGCACGCACGTTGATGGATCAGATGCAGCTCAACCCGACACTGAAAAAGATGGCGATCAACCTATTCAATGAGGGCAAGGCGGACGCCTTCCCGCTCGATGATGTGATTGACCAGCTACGGCGAGAATGTCAGCGTCGTCATGACTTGATGCGGGTCTTCCTCGAAATTCAGCTGCAAGCGAGCTATGCCGATGGCAGCTTAGACCAGGCTGAAAAGAAAATCCTGTTACATATCAGCGAACGCCTTGGTTTTTCACGCGCCGAATTTGACCAAATTGAGGCGATGTTGCGTCGTGGCGGACGAGGTGGGCGTAGCGGTGAAATGCCGCTGGATGATGCTTACAAAATTCTCGATGTCTCTAAAAATGCAACGGATGCTGAAGTTAAAAAGGCGTACAGAAAGCTGACTAGCCAGCATCACCCAGACAAACTCGTGGCGAAAGGCTTACCGGAAGAGATGATGAAGATCGCGGCTGACAAGACACATGAAATTCGCACCGCATACGAGGTGATTAAAAAGGATCGAGAATCGTAACCACATGAAAGCAAAGTAGAAAAAAAGCCGCTTGTGACGCGAGCCGTTGGCTTATGCTATTATCCGCGGTCTTGTTCGGTTTTTTCGCTTGTTATTGCTTTAGGAGAGTCCATTAAATGGCCACAGCCGCCACCAGAAGACCCGTAATGACCTTGTTTTCAGAGGACAACTGTCCTTTGAGTCATCGTGTTCGCATTGTACTTGAAGAGAAAAGCATTACTGCGGATGTTATTAGCGTTGATAAAAACAATCTGCCAGAAGATCTGATTGACCTAAACCCATACAGCTCTGTGCCGACGTTGGTCGATCGTGACTTGGTGCTCTATCACTCTCAGATCATTGTTGAATATCTCGATGAGCGTTATCCTCATCCGCCGCTAATGCCGGTTGATCCGGTGTCACGTGCGCGTAGCCGCATGATGTTGCACCGTATAGAGCTGGACTGGTACAGCGTATTGGGTGACCTCACCGGAAGCAGCAGCGCGAGGGCGACTGCCGCACGTAAAACAATTCAAGATGGCCTGACCTTGATCGCCCCGATTTTTCAGAAGAAGTCTTACTTTATGAGTGATGACTTTTCGCTGATCGACTGCACCCTCGCTCCGCTGTTGTGGCGCTTGCCGCATTACGGCATTAAGCTGCCAACTCAGGCGAAAGCGGTGCAGGAATATGCAGATCGCCTTTTTGCACGAGAAGCTTTTCAGGCCAGCATGACAGAAACTGAGAGAGAGATAGGGTCGTAGTATCGTATGCTTGCAGCCCATGCTTGCCAAACCCTTGCCGAGTGCAGGGCGAAGTAAGCGGAGCTGATTTTTCGATAGTGTTTAACCGTTAAAACCGCTGAAATTTTTACCCATGGAAATGACCCCTAGTAGACCTTACCTGATTCGCGCGATTCATGAGTGGATTGTTGATAACGACTTTACCCCTCATATTTTGGTTAATGCGATGGTGCCCGATATTCAGGTGCCGGAAAAATATATCGAGAATGGGCGCATTATTTTGAACATCAATGGTAGCGCAGTGCGTAACCTTGAACTGGGTAATGAGTGGGTTCAATTTGATGCCCGTTTCGATGGCCAGTCGATGACGGTGAGCGTGCCAACCGCTGCCGTACTCGCTATATATGCACGTGAAAACGGGCAGGGAATGGTGCTGGAAGAAGAGGATGATGACCTTCCTCCACCGCCCGACAAAAAGCCAGACCGCTCTCACCTGACTGTGGTGAAGTAATTTAAGGAACCTCTGATTTATTCTGAGCGAAGTGGGTTGTGATCTAAAATCTTCAGCTTCAAGGCGCGAATCGCACGTAATAGCGGGCTATTGCGAAGATTTGCAACGCAGAAGATGGATGTTTTAGGCGCAAGAGACGAGTTCATGAATAAATCAGAGGTTCCTTAAGTAGCGCTTCCGCTAAAATAAAAAGGCCGCTGATCTATTGATCAGCGGCCTTTTTTGCGCGGGGGATTTCAATTGAAATCCCCCGCATGGCGGTGCTCGCACTAGTTCTTCGCGTTGCGTTCCTGAGCTTCTTTGATCACCTCTTCCGCAACATTCTTCGGGCATGGCAGGTAATGTGAGAACTCCATTGAGAA
>JALSHQ010000172.1 GCA_026982145.1 Gammaproteobacteria bacterium
AGCTGGAAGAAGAGGTGAATTCACAGCCTGAGGCGATTCCGCTTGATATTGTCTACGAAGACGATGCACTGCTTGTGATCAACAAGCCCGTAGGGTTGGTGGTGCACCCAGCGGCGGGGAATCGTGTGGGCACGATGTTAAACGCGCTGCTGCACCACGCGCCGGAGTTGGCCAACGTACCGCGCGCCGGGATTGTGCACCGCATCGACAAAGAGACCAGCGGTCTGTTGGTGGTGGCGCGTCACCTAAAGTCGCTGAAATTATTGAGTGAGCAGCTTCAGCGCCGCGAATTTGAGCGCGAGTATCAAACCGTTGTGAATGGCGTGATGACCGCTGGCGGCACGGTCGATGCCGCGATCGGGCGTCACCCAACGGCGCGTACCCGCATGGCCGTGGTGGGGGGCGGTAAAGAAGCGCGTACACATTATCGGGTCATGCAGCGTTACCGCGCTCACACGCAAGTGCAGGTCAAGCTGGAAACGGGGCGCACGCACCAAATACGGGTGCATATGGCGCACATCCGCTACCCGATTGTGGGCGACCAAGTCTACGGTGGGCGTCTGCGCATTCCCAAAGGAAGCAGCGAGGCGCTGAGCAATATACTGCGCCGTTTTAAACGACAAGCACTGCATGCCGCGAAGCTGGGGTTGGTTCACCCCGAGAGTGGCGAAATGATGCACTGGCAGGCGCCGCTACCTACCGACATGGTGCGGCTTATACAAGTGCTGGATGATGAACTAAAGCAGGCAGAGTAAACGTGTCTGATCGTATCGAGCAAGTGAATGGCGTACGCTGGATCACCCCTGACTGGCCAGCACCTCCGACGGTTCACGCGGCATCCACGCTACGCAGTGGCGGTGTGAGTGGTACCCCATATTGTGCGCTCAATCTAGGTGGCCATGTTGGCGACGATGCTGCTGCGGTGGCTGCGAACCGAAAAAAATTGCAGCAGGCGCTAGCACTGCCTGCCACGCCGTTATGGCTAACACAGGTTCACGGAATCGATTGTGTCGATGCTACAAACCACATTGCAGCCATTGAGGCGGATGCCAGTTTTACCACTCAAACAGGGGTTGTCAGCGCGGTGCTCACGGCCGACTGCTTGCCGATACTGTTGTGCGATAAAAACGGAGGTGCCGTGGCCGCGATTCATGCTGGCTGGCGCGGATTGGCTGCGGGTGTGATTGAGTCCACGATCACAGCGATGGGCGAAGGGCGACAATTGATGGCGTGGCTAGGGCCGGCCATCGGGGCGCAGCGTTTTGAAGTGGGGGCAGAGGTACGAGTGGCCTTCCTCAAGCACGGCGGGTCAGCGGAGGCCGCTTTTATTCCGGCGCGCGCTGGGCACTGGTGGGCAGATCTCTACCAGTTAGCAAGAATCGTGCTGATAAAACAAGGGGTTAGTGAGGTTTATGGGGGGCAGTGGTGTACTGCAAGTAGCCGCGAGCATTTCTACTCTTATCGGCGTGACGGCGTGACGGGCCGTATGGCGACGTTGATCTGGATGGACGCATAAAATCCCACTTGTTTTCCCCGTGTTTTTCGCCTGCGTGCCGTCCTCCTTTTTCATGCAAACTGATGTAGAATTGCCGCTCTTTCACTCGATAGCCATGGTTAACTTGCGCGTATGAATATGAACTTCTTTAAAATCACCCTTTTGCTCGTCTCCTTGGGCGCCTTGGCAGGCTGTAGTAATCCGCCGCTGATTGATGCTGTTGATAGCGGAAATGTGCGTGCCGTTGAGGATCTGCTCAATCAAGGCGTCGAAGTGAACACTTACAATCGTGCAGGCGATTCCGCACTGGCGCTTGCCATTCGTCATGGCCACCTAGAAATCGCAGCGCTATTGCTAAAGCAAGAAGCAGACATCAATGCCCCGGGCGTGTTGAGTACCACACCGTTAATGCTGGCCGTCTCGGGGGGGTATGCCGGCATCGTGAAACACCTGATCGATCTGGGTGCCGATGTGAATGCGGGCGACCTCAATGGCAATACCGCACTGATGTTACCGCCGATGACGGATGACCCAGAAGTGATCGAAATCTTACTGGCCAACGGTGCCGAAGTGAATACCTATAATCGGGAGACCATTGGGCCATTGATGGTAGCGGCATTTATGGGCCATGTGCGGATTGCTGACTTGCTGATTGCCCATGGTGCAGAGGTCAATATACAGGCGAAAGATGGGCAGACCGCTTTGATGCGTGCAGCGCGCCAAGGGAAGATCGATATGATCGACCTACTGCTCGATAGTGGCGCCAACATTCATGCCAAGACCTTTGAGGATGAAACTGCGGTGGACTGGGCGCTGGAGCAGAACCAGATTGAGGCTGCAAACTATTTGAGAAAACGTGGCGGTTAACGCAGTTTTCTACTTGAGCGCCTCCGGATGTTATTAATGGAAAAAGCTAAGCGATGAGTCCGCTTGGCTGGATAGTACTCTTTTGCCTGCTGGTGGGCGTCTTAAGTGTGGCGGCAGCGGGGCTTTTCTTACTGTTGCCGCAAAGGGCGCGCACGCGTTTGTTGCCACATCTCATCAGCTTTGCGACAGGCGCGCTGCTGGGTGCCGCCTTTCTTGCACTGCTGCCGCATGCGCTGGAGACGGTACCTGATGGCGACACCCATCGCGTGACATTCGCGGTGCTGTTGGGGCTGCTCGGTTTTTTCATTATGGAAAAAATGGTGTTGTGGCGACACTGCCATCACACTGATTGCGAAGCACACCACGCACGCGAGCACGATGAACACCAGAGCGGTGTCGCTGGGCCGTTGATTGTGGTGGGTGACGCGGTACACAACCTGATTCACGGGGTGCTGATTGCCGCTGCTTTTCTGGTCGATATTCACCTTGGCATCGTGACGAGCCTAGCTGTGATGGCGCACCAAATACCGCAGGAGTTGAGTAATTTTGCGGTGCTGTTACACAGCGGTTTCAGTCGTGCCCGCGCATTGCTGCTCAATATTGTGTCGAGTTTGACCGCGCCATTGGGGGGCGTGATCGGTTACTTTGGGCTAAATGGGGTAGAGTGGTTAATGCCCTATATGTTGGCGATTGCGGTTTCGAGTTGTATCTACATTGCGGTGGCGGATCTGATTCCCGGGCTGCATAAACGTGCAGAGGCCAGCGCATCAATTCAGCAAGTGCTACTGATTTGCAGCGGCGTAGGGGTGATCTACCTAACCCATCTATTGCTGCATTAACGGCTCTCATAAGGAGGCACTATGGATAAATGGTTTATGGTGGTGGTGATCGGGTCGGATCGCCCCGGCATCGTCGCCAAAGTGACTTCCGCGCTGTTTGAGGGGGGCTGTAATCTCGGTGAGGCGTCGATGACACGTCTCGGCGGCAACTTCACCATGATGCTCATGGTGCAGAGCGAGGGGCGAGAGGCTGCACTGAAAGCGCTATTGGCG
>JALSHQ010000173.1 GCA_026982145.1 Gammaproteobacteria bacterium
AGTAGAGTGGTTTAGGGTCTAGCTCGGCGCGGCGGATGAGCGCTTTCTCATCCTGCTCGGTCGCTTTGATGTAGATAATCAAAGTGTTCTCGCTGAGCAGCTTCAGCGTTTTTTCATCATCCAGCTCGCACACACTGCCACCCGCATCGTTAATAAAGTGGTTGTAGCCGTAGATTTCCTGCGCTTTGTTGATGAACTCTGGCACATCACGCATGGCCAATATCTCTGCTTTATGATGCAGAGTCTGACGACGTTTGAATTTTGGCAGCGCCAGCCCACCCTGCTCAGGGTTTCCTAATTTACCTAGGAAGCTTGCAACTGGTTTTAGATTGTCAACCGAGAGGTTATTGGCGATGTAGATTGAGTCGGTGCGCAGCAGGTCGCGCAGAAATTCAACCTGCATCGCCTGTTGTTTGATGTTGTCGAGGATGGGTTCATCTAGATAGCGCGTACCGATGCGGTAATCGCCTGAATAGTGAAACCAGTGGTCACGCAGCATGGTGGAGAGGCGCGTCTTGCCGATACCCGACATCCCCAGCAGGGTAATGCTCTTGTGCTTCCAATCTCTAAATTCTGCGGCGGTGAGTTTCACAGACAAGCGCTCCAACATAAAGGCGTTTAATTAAGCGCTTATTGTAGTGTAGCTGAAAAAAAGTTGCAGCGGTTTGGTCGTGTGGTGGGAAGTACTGAGTGATTGCAGCGGAGTAGCGCTATTTTATCTGTGTGCGGGTTTTCGGTGGCCACTGAGCATTAGTAGCCGTAGCGGATTAGCTAAAAGGAGCCTCTGCCTGATGGTTTTCAGTTTCTTTAGGTCGGAGTGCGGACGAACTTAACACCGATGCGATATTTTCCTTGAGTCTTTCTCACCCATTTAACGACGCTATTAAGCGGCTTCGTTGCACCGCCAATACCTTCGAGGCAGACCAAATCATCTGGGCGGTGAACTTGGTCAACCAGTAGCCCCGCGCCGCTTTTGCTGAGGTCTGTTACGGTGCCGATAAGTGGTGTGGTCACGGCATTCTCTATATCGTTGGTATCATCCAAGGAATAATTGATTTCGAGTGCCGTATTAATACGGGGGTATTTTCTGAGTTCAGCTGCCATTCCTGCATCCTCCACGAGTACCAAGCAATATGATTTGAGACGTTACACATTAAAATATTTAATTGCGCCGCTGTGTTTTCGCACGAAAGTCATTAATAGAGCAAGGCTTACGTTTACCAGCTTTACTATCCGCAATCAAGGCTCATTATACACAGTACATTCTTTTATGCCATAAAATTGACGCCACTCAGTGAGTGGGAGCACAAATGATGTAAAGTTTATGTTTAGTGGCGTGGGTATTGATGGCTTTTTTGTTAAATAAGCTTACGCATCATATCCAGTCTGTAATTGAGGTTAACACTTCTATTTAAATATTAACTACTTATGGTGTTAAGTTATGCTGGTGTGAATGTTGCTGCTGATGGGGTGTGATGTTAAAACTAAGAGTGCTAAATATTATGAATATAATTTAAGGAACCTCTGATCAATTATCGCTGAGAGCGATACCTCAGTCATTCTGTAAAATGCTCTTCTAAAAAAACCAGATCAAGCTGAATGGCTCATTTATTTTGCTATTACCCGCGCTGTTAAACAGCAATAAACCCCCCATCAAACTCACCACTTACGTCACGCCTAACAACTGTCGTCGTGCCATGTACAGATTCACCAGACCGCAAGCGACAAACAGTCGGTTAGCATTCTTGTCCAGTCCTCGGTAACGCACCTTGTTGAAACCAAAAATCTGTTTGAGCACTAGAAACGGATGTTCAACTTTTGCCCGTACGCTCGACTTAGTTTTGTTTTTAGCCTTCTCTTCATCGCTCAATGCCCGATTTCGAAAACCTTTTTGATGCGTGAAGTCTTTTGCTTTAGGTGCATGTTCGCGAATGACATCCCCTTGCCTCGTATAGGCCGAGTCTCCCCAACACGTGTTTCATCGCCATGCAACAGATCCCCAAGCACCTGACTGTCATGGACATGGGCTGCCGTGGCCACCACGGAATGAATCAGTTTGGTCTGACTATCCACGCCAATGTGCCCCTTCATCCCGAAGTACCATTGATTGCCCTTTCTTGTTTGATGCATTTCCGGATCTCGTTGACCCGCTTTATTCTTGGTTGAGCTGGGCGCCGTGATCATCGTGGCATCCACAATGGTCCCTGTACTGATTTTTAAGCCATTCTCCTGAAGATACGTATTGATCAATACAAAGAGTTCATCACCGAGGTTGTGCGCCTCCAGCAGATGGCGAAAATTGCACACAGTCGTCTCATCCGGCGCGGGTTCGCGCCCTAGGTCAATGCCGACAAAGCGACGCATGGCGCGTGAGTCATACAGCGTCTCTTCTACCGCAGGGTCAGACAAGTTAAACCAGTGTTGCAGAAAATGAATGCGCAGCATACGTTCCAGCCCGATGGGTGGGCGACCCGCCCCTTTCGGTTTTGGGTAAAACGGTTCGATCGCCTTGCACAGATCCGACCAAGGAATGACAGCCTCCATTTCGGCGAGAAACTGATCACGTCGCGTCGGTTTACGGTAACGTTCAAACCCTTCATCGGCGAGTGTTTGCTGGCGCATGTTGTTATCCAAAGTGGCTAGGTCGATAAATCGTATTATGAACGAAAGGGGGAATAAATCAGAGGTTCCCTAAACTTTACAAGAAATTTGGCGGTAAGAAATCAGTGTTTAGTTTTGCTAATGCATTTGGTGTTGTTAGGTCATTGTGAACGCGTTTTAATCTGCGAGGGTCTGACGCAGCACGTAAGAGAGAATGCCGCCGTGGCGAAAATACTCCACCTCATTGGCGGTATCGATGCGGGTGAGTACTTCAAATGCAGTGGTCGAGCCATCCGCCGCTGTTGCAATCACCTCGATCATTTGTCCCGGAGTCAAATCGTTCAGCCCTGCGATTGCGAAGGTCTCTTCGCCCGTTAGGCCGAGGCTTGAGGCACTATCGCCTGCTTTGAACTGCAGCGGTAAAATGCCCATGCCGAGCAGATTAGAGCGGTGGATGCGCTCAAAGCTTTCGGCGATCACGGCGTTAATGCCGAGTAACTTCGGCCCTTTGGCGGCCCAGTCGCGCGAGGAGCCGGTGCCGTACTCTTTGCCTGCGAGCACTATCAGCTGAGTCCCTTCAGACTGGTATTTAGCAGAGGCATCGTAGATTGACATCTCAGTCCCTTCAGGCAGAAGGCGGGTGACGCCACCTTCTGTACCGGGTGCCAGCAGGTTGCGCAGGCGGATATTGGCGAAGGTGCCTCGCATCATCACTTCGTGATTACCACGGCGAGACCCGTAAGAGTTGAAATCTCGCTGACTGACCTGACGATCAATCAGATATTTTCCAGCGGGGCTATCAACCGC
>JALSHQ010000174.1 GCA_026982145.1 Gammaproteobacteria bacterium
CCTGCGCGACCCGCACCAATTTGGCACGCATCATTAATTTAGGGTCATTATTGTGGTGCTGAATCGCATGACCCACTTCGTGTGCTGCAACGGTGACCGCCGTGAGTGACTTGCCAGTGAAATTTGCTTCACTTAAGCGGACGCAGCGGTCGGTTGGGTCGTAGTGGTCACCTAGCGTCGTCTGCTCAATTTTGACAGACTCCAGCCCTGATTTATTGAGCAGATGACGCGCAAATTCTTCACCATTGCCAGGGAAATGATTCAGCTGCTTACTATAACGCGCAAGCACTGAGCGTGCCCAGAGCTGTGGGCCGAACACCAGCGCCAACACTAGCAATAGAAGAATGACTAGATGCACGCTATTGCACCCAGAGAAAGCGTCCGCAGTATCACAATGCCGCTATATAAAGGGCCAAAAAGGAAGCAGCGGATTATCGCCTGCCGAATGCAGCGGTGCCTTTTTTGCAAAACCCGAGGCGCGCATAAAGCGGCTCATCTCTTTTGCGGCGGCACGATCCACCAAGTGGGGTTCGAAATAGGTGCCACGAAACTCACCGTCGACAGGCTCAAGCGAGATGTAATAGGTTGATCCCGCCTCAAACTCAAAACGTTTGGTTCGCTTCATTTTTTTGAACTCACGAAACCCACCGGCGATGGCCAGCGATTTTATCGTCAAATCCACTTCACCGGGCATCACATGTACCAGCGCGTATTCTGATTTTACGAGGTGAAGCAGCGGTTCTTTATCTAGCTCTATTGAGATGCGATTATCCGTGGCCCCCATATAGCGCTCAGTATCCGGGCGAATAAAATAGATCGCCGCATAATTGCCTGCGCCCTTCTGAATCAGCGAATGCTCTTCTTCAGTGTAAGTGCCCATGGATGAGTTCGAAAATGACAATTGAATAGGCGAACCGGCACACCCGGCGAGTGCAAAAGCCACCACCAACAGCAAAGCCGCCATTCCCCTTTCCGCCTTCATTTTGAAAACCTCTTTGACAGAGCCAAACCATCTCATCTCTTTGAGATGATCATCTCATTCATTTTGTATCAAAACAAGCGCTTGAAGCCGTGTTACTGACCCGCACTCGAAGCATGAGAAGCGTCAATCCACCCACAAAACTTGCCACAGCCACTCACGTTTGCTTCAATACACGGCTTACCCGCGCGCTGTGACGGCAAGTCAGCCTCCAGTAATACTCATAAAATGCTGCGGAGTAAACGCAATATTTAAGAGATTTCGCTTGCAGGTGCCCTGCAAAAACAAGCAACCAATATGCACCTGCAACTTTAAGCCTAAGATTTTAAAAGACTTTATAACCTTTAAGGGAGAATTAACATGTCTGCTAAACATCCAGTCATTGTCGTGACCGGCTCATCAGGCGCTGGCACCACTACCGTTAAAAACGCATTTCAACATATGTTTCACCGTGAGGGGATCAATGCTGCTGTCATCGAAGGTGACGCTTTCCACCGTTATGATCGCCTAACAATGAAAGAAAAGGTGGCGGAAGCGGCGAAAGAGGGCAATGACCTCAGCCATTTCGGGCCAGAGGCCAACATTTTCGACAAACTCGAAGCGCTTTTCAAAAGCTACGGCGAGACCGGCACCGGCCAGATGCGTAAATACCTGCATGATGAGGGCGAAGCCGCCCCTTATAAACAAGACCCGGGTACTTTTACCCCGTGGGAGCCTGTCCCTGAAGGCACCGACCTGCTTTTTTACGAAGGTTTACACGGTGGCGTTGTCACGGGCGAGGTTGATGTCGCTAAGTGGGTTGATCTGCTCGTCGGCGTCGTGCCGATTGTGAACTTGGAGTGGATTCAGAAAATCCACCGCGACACCGCTCAGCGCGGCTACTCTGCAGAAGCGGTGACCGACACCATCCTGCGCCGTATGCCTGATTACGTTAACACCATTACGCCGCAGTTTTCTCGCACTGATATTAACTTCCAGCGCGTGCCTGTTGTCGACACCTCAAACCCTTTTATCTCGCGTGACATCCCGACACCGGATGAAAGCTTAATCGTGATCCGTTTCAGACACCCTGAAAAACATGACCTGCCCTACTACTTGGCGATGCTCAAAGGTTCTTGGATGTCTCGCCCCAATACCATCGTACTGCCGGGTGGCAAGATGGGCTTGGCGATGGAAGTGATCCTGAACCCTGTTATTCATGACTTGATGGAAAAACAACGCGCCGCTTAATGGCCTCACCTGCCACTTGACAGGTTTTAACCGTCGCATCAAAACGCCGCTCACTTCTGAGCGGCGTTTTTTTTCGCCCTACAATTTTCACTTAAAAAAAGAAACAGTATTAAGATGATAATGAGCGTTACAGGGGAGACACAAAGATGAGGGTGAACACTAGAATATGACACGCCCGACTGTGCAGGGGGGAAAGCTCCGTACCGATAGTCCATGACCGAATACTTAAAGCTCATCACAGCCGGGTGTGCCGGTAAATCGCCATTCCTTACACCACTCGGCGTCAAATTTCTCGACCCCAAGAGAGGAGGAGGTGCTTGGAATGTCCGTAATGCGACTCAGAGTGTAGGCCACCGCCAAGCATAAATCAACTACTTTTTGTATGGTTATTATTGACTAACTTAGATGGGTATTTAACTGGCGTTCAGGTTCAAGATGCCTGCTCATGAATTGATGACAGCACCTTCAATTCAACTCAAACTTAATCCCCTGCGCCAACGGCAGTTCACACCCCCAGTTGATGGTGTTGGTTTGACGCCGCATGTACCCCTTCCAGCAATCAGAACCTGCCTCACGACCACCGCCGGTCTCCTTTTCGCCCCCAAAAGCACCCCCGATCTCCGCACCCGAGGTGCCGATGTTGACATTGGCAATGCCACAATCGCTGCCACTCGCCGCCAGAAATTGCTCGGCATGTTGCAGGGTATTGGTGAAGATGGCTGACGACAACCCTTGCGGCACGTCGTTCTGTAGTGCGATCGCCTCATCAAGCGTTCTGTATTTCATCACATAGAGAATCGGCGCGAAGGTCTCGGCTCTGACCACCTCGCTCTGCCTTTTCACTTCAATCAGCGTCGGCACCACAAAGCACCCTTTGCCCCGTCGCGGCTTGCCACCAAACAGCAGCTTGCCGCCCTGCTGCTCGGCCTGTTCAATGGCCGCCTTAAAACCCGTTACCGCAGCGGCATCGATCAACGGCCCCATCAAGGTGTTTTTGCGCAGCGGATTGCCGATGCGCAGCTGGGCGTAGCCATTCACCAGCGCAGGGATCAGTTTGTTATAAATTTTATGGTGCACAATCAAACGACGCGTTGAGGTACAGCGCTGCCCTGCGGTGCCGACTGCGCCAAAAACGATCGCCGGAATTGCCAGATTGAGGTCGGCCGATTGATCAACAATAATCGCATTGTTGCCA
>JALSHQ010000175.1 GCA_026982145.1 Gammaproteobacteria bacterium
CTCACCCTCTATGCCTCCAGATTACGATATTCAATTGACCAGAACCCATCACGTCCCTGCCACAGGATCTATGGCTAAGTGTGATTATTAACAATCTAATCAAAATACACAAACATTGTCGCAATAATAAAAACCATAAAGATGTCACTGAATCTGCTATGATTTTCGGATTATGAGCGACCATCACCTATCCAACATTCTGTTTTCATCTCTGAACCTTCCTGAAAAACTCTCGCAGGGCATTGAAAAAACAGGCTTTAGTCAATGCACCCCGATCCAGGCAGAGACACTGCCACTCGCGCTGGCAGGCTCAGATATTGCCGGGCAAGCGCAAACGGGCACCGGTAAAACGGCTGCATTTTTAATTGCACTGATGAATCGATTGCTCACCAGCAGCATAGACCCAGCCGTTGCAGGCACGAACCCTCGTGCGATGGTGCTTGCACCGACGCGTGAATTGGCGCTTCAGATTCATAAAGATGCACTCGCCCTTGGCGAG
Source organism: Gammaproteobacteria bacterium (assembly GCA_026982145.1). Classification (GTDB taxonomy): domain Bacteria; phylum Pseudomonadota; class Gammaproteobacteria; order SZUA-140; family SZUA-140; genus SZUA-76. Next base: position 500 of record JALSHQ010000175.1, read on the forward strand.
GCCACTGGCCTTAAAATTGGCGTTGTCTATGGGGGTGCCGGCTACGACACACAAAAAGAGGTGCTGCGTGAGGGGCTGGATATTCTGATCGGTACACCAGGTCGCACCATCGATTTTTTTAAGCAGAATCTCTTCAATTTGAAGTCGATTGAGGTGATGGTGCTCGATGAAGCAGATCGCATGTTCGATCTTGGCTTTATCAAGGATATCCGCTTTCTGCTGCGCCGCATGCCAAGCCCAGAGCTACGGCTCAATCTGCTTTTTTCCGCAACGCTCTCGTTCCGTGTGACCGAATTGGCCTATGAGCACATGAATAACCCTGCGCTCGTCAAAATTGAAACGGAAAAAGTAACGGCTGATAAAGTCGAACAGAGCATCTACTACACCTCCAATGAGGAAAAAATCCCGCTATTGCTCGGCCTGCTAAAACAACTCGATCCAGTGCGTACGATCATCTTTGTGAACACAAAAGATGCGGGGAATAAGGTCAACGCGTTCCTGAGCGGTAACGGCTTTAATGCCGGCACCCTGTCGGGCGATGTGCCGCAGAAGAAGCGCATTAGCCTACTTAAGTGCTTTCAAGAGGGCGAACTACCGATCCTTGTCGCTACCGATGTAGCCGCACGCGGGCTGCACATTTCAGATGTGAGCCACGTCTTTAATTATGATCTACCACAAGATGCGGAAGATTACGTTCACCGCATTGGCCGCACCGCGCGCGCGGGCAATAGCGGTGTCGCGATCAGTTTTGCCTGTGAAGCCTCCGCCTTCGCACTGCCAGATATAGAGGCGTATGTTGGCCATAAGATCCCAACTGAGCGCGTCACCACCGAGCTGCTAGTTGCACCTGAACCACCGATTTACCCTAAAAAAAGCCCTAAGGTTCATCGCAACCATAAATCAAATAATAGCCAGCGCCGCCCGCCGCGTCGTTCACACTCAAAAGCTGCGCCCGGCGGCAGCTAAACAGAACTCGACGTTACTCGAATGGCGGGCAGCAATCTAGAGCTCATCATCCGGCTAGGATTTTTCTTTGGCATCTTTGCCATCATGGCGCTATGGGAGCTCAAATCACCTCGCCGACCGCTGCGCGGCGCCAAGCTGTTCCGCTGGTGCAACAATCTGGGCATCACCTTTTTTAACACGCTACTGCTGCGCCTGCTGTTTCCCGCTGCCGCCGTAGGGGTTGCACTCTACGTTTCACAACAACAGTGGGGAGTGCTGAACCAGATCGATCTGCCATTGTGGCTGGAGGTTACGCTCGCCGTTGTCATACTCGACCTTTGCATCTACCTACAACACCGCCTCTTTCACCACCTTCCGTGGTTGTGGCGTTTGCATATGATGCACCATAGTGATGTAGACCTCGATGTCACCAGCGGTGCCCGCTTTCACCCGATTGAGATCATCTTGTCGATGCTCATCAAAATGGCGCTCATCTGCCTGCTCGGCCCAGCGGTGATCGCCATCTTGATCTTTGAGGTCACACTCAATGGCGTTGCCATGTTTAACCACAGCAATGTACGTATTCCTGCCCGCATCGACCGATTATTGCGATGCTTCGTGGTCACCCCCGATATGCATCGCGTGCACCACTCAGTGATTAAGCGCGAGACCAACAGCAACTACGGCTTCAACTTGCCGTGGTGGGATCGGCTTTTTGGCACCTACCGCGCACAGCCAGAGAAGGGGCACGATCAAATGGTCATCGGCCTGCAGCAGTTCCAGCAACCCAAGGCACAATCATTCACATGGCTGTTACGCCTGCCCTTTAAAGCGTCGGGCGGCGGGTATGATCGATAACTGTTTGCTTATTCGCTGAGCCACCACAACGGCACACCATCTTGCAGCTGAAACCATGAGCTACAGATTCTCCGCTAACCTAAGGCGCTCAACAAAAATGATAGAAGAAAATTGACGGTTAAGCGTGGCGCTGTGAAAATCAACCATCGTCGTGCCTCGGCTATATTCGATAAGATCACCCACGCTGTACTCCCCTCGTGAACCGGCAATCCACTGTTCGGTCACACCTTTTTTCGCTCTAATATAACTGTAGGCCTTGGTCTGAATCACCTCTGCAATCACACCGCTATTGGGCAGTTTGCGCTTCGGCTTTATCAGCTTGGTCTGCTGCTGTTGTTGGTGCGCTGCAAGCTGCTGCGGTGTGCCCCAAAAACCGATGTCACCTTGCGCATTAATGACCGCATACTCTACGCTTTTATAATAACCATCACGATTGGTGCCCCCAATAATGTAGAGATGATTATTGTAGGTGACCGCACCTAAATTGGCTCGTTCAGATGAGAGTGGTGTGGTGTCACGCCAGCGACCCAGCTCACCATTGCTTGCTTGCTGGGTCAGCTCAATCTTGTCAGTATAAGCAGCACCATTCAGCCCGCCTATGGCATAGAGCTGTTTGCCCCAAGAGACAGATGAAAGCGCATAACGTGGCAACTGCATCGGTGTGGTTTTTTTCCACGCCCATCCGCTTTCCGCCACTGTATGAGAATATTCAATATCGGCCAAGCCGACCCCTTCACGCTCCGCATGCCCCCCAATCACGTAAATGAAGTCGTTTAATGACTTAACGCTATTGATGTAGCGGGTCATCGTCAGTGGCGCTGTTTCCACCCGCCACGATCCTAGGCTGCCATCCCGCTTAATAGGGGCACTCTCAACCGAATCAAGCAAGGTGCCACTAAAGCCACCAAGCGCATAAATTCGCTCATTAGCGATAAACAGCTTTACACAGCGGCGTGGAAGTTTAAGCCCATGGCGCTCGGTCACCCACCCCTCTAGCGCACCGTCTTCTGTAATACGGGTACGTTCAATACTCCTCAGCAAAACCTTGCCGCTCTCGCCTTTGCCACCACCGGCCACATAGATAAAACCGTTAT
>JALSHQ010000176.1 GCA_026982145.1 Gammaproteobacteria bacterium
GTTACGTAAAGAGTTAGAAGAACTGTTGCGCGAGGGCTTCAATCTTCGTATGCAAAATGCGGCTGGTCAGTTTTCACAGGTTCATCAGATTAAATTGAATCGTCGTAGCGTAGCTAGAGTAAAAACGGTGTTGAGACAAAAGGCTGGTAACTAGTCATGAGTGAAGAAAGTAAAGTTGCACGCGAAGTCAGTGGTCGTGTTGTAAGTAATCGAGGTCAGAAGTCGATTACGGTCTTGGTCGAGCGCCGTGTTAAACACCCGCTTTACAAGAAATACATCAAGCGCTCGACTAAGTTCCATGCTCATGATGAAAATGACGAGTGTAACGAAGGTGATGTGGTGACTATCGCTCAGTGCCGTCCAATCTCTAAGAGCAAGACATGGCGTCTGGTTAGTGTTGATGAGCGTGCCACGATTGTTTGAATGTGCGGCACGGAATGAGAAGTTAGTAGAATTTGTAGCGGAGACGAACCATGATTCAGATGCAGTCGACGTTGGATGTGGCAGACAATAGTGGCGCCCGCCGCTTAATGTGTATCAAAGTGCTTGGCGGTTCACATCGCCGGTATGCCCGCATCGGTGACGTAATTAAAGTGACAGTGAAGGAAGCCATTCCTCGCGGTAAAGTTAAGAAGGGTGATGTATATAATGCAGTGGTAGTGCGTACCCGTAAAGGGGTACGGCGTCAGGATGGCTCTTTGATTCGTTTTGATGGTAATGCTGCTGTGTTGTTGAATGGCAAGTTGGAGCCAATTGGCACTCGTATATTTGGTCCGGTGACTCGTGAATTGCGTTCTGAGCAGTTTATGAAAATTGTGTCACTCGCGCCAGAAGTGCTTTAACTGTGAACAGTAACAGTATCGGGGTGTCTGTCGATGCAAAAGATTAAGAAAGGCGATGATGTCATCGTTTTAGCCGGCAAAGATAAGGGTAAGCGCGGTACTATTACGCGTATTGTTGGTGCTGATCGTGTGGTCGTTGAAAACGTAAATATGGTTAAACGCCACACAAAAGCTAACCCGCAAGCAGGTATTGCTGGTGGTATTGTTGAGAAAGAAGCGTCTATCCATATTTCCAATGTTGCTATTTTTAATCCAGCAACAAAGAAGGGTGATCGGGTGGGAATTAAGACTCTCGAAGATGGAAAGAAAGTGCGTTTCTTTAAATCTAACGATGAAGTTGTAGACATTTAAACCAGGGTTTTGCGGCTATGGCTAGATTGGCTGAACATTATAAAGAGACTGTTGTTGATAAGTTGATGCAAGAGTTCAACTACGGCAGCGCGATGGAAGTGCCTCGTATTACAAAGATTACCCTAAATATGGGGTTGGGTGAGGCTGTGGGTGATAAAAAAATCGTTGAGCATGCCTTGAGCGATATGGAGAAAATTGCGGGCCAAAAGCCCGTGGTTAATTTGGCCCGAAAGTCAATTGCGGGTTTTAAGATTCGCGATGGCTGGCCTATTGGCTGCAAGGTAACTCTGCGTCGTGAGAGAATGTATGAGTTTTTGGATCGCTTGGTTAATATCGCAATTCCGAGAATCCGGGACTTTCGTGGAGTGAATCCAAAATCGTTTGATGGTCGTGGAAACTATAGTATGGGTGTGCAAGAGCAGATCATGTTTCCTGAAATCGATTATGACAAGATCGATGTGTTGAGAGGCATGGATATCACCATTACGACTACGGCGAAAAGTGATGCAGAGGGTCGTGCATTGCTTGCAGCTTTCAATTTTCCATTCAAAGGTTAATCGGTTATGGCAAAGAAGTGCATGGTAAATCGTGAAGTTAAGCGCGCACGTATGGTTGAGAAATATGCAGCTAGGCGCGCCGAGCTCAAGAAGGCTATGAGTGATCAATCTCTTAGTCTCGAAGAGCGCTTGGCTGCGCAGGAAAAATTCCATGCCTTGCCTCGGAATGCAAGTCCTTCTCGCATGCGAAATCGCTGTCGTATAACCGGGCGCCCTCATGGTTATTATCGTAAGTTTGGTTTAGCTCGCAACAAGCTGCGTGAAGCGGCTATGCGAGGAGACATTCCTGGGCTGGTCAAAGCCAGCTGGTAAGGTGCTATAATGCCGCACCTTTTTGGTTGGCGGTTTGACTGGAACTGGAGTAAATAAGCAAATGAGCATGACTGATCCAATTGCGGATATGTTGACTCGCATCCGAAATGCACAAAGTGCAGAGAAGAGTAGTGTGAGGATGCCTGCATCCAAGGTTAAGGCTTCGATAGCGAAAGTTTTAGCTGATGAAGGTTATATCGGTGGTTTTGCTATCGATGATAATAATGGTAAGCCAGAAATGACTGTTGACCTGAAGTATTATCAGGGCAGGGCGGTTATTGCTTCTATTAAGAGGGTAAGTCGCCCAGGTATTCGTACTTATAAGGGTAAGTCTGATCTACCGACAGTGGATAATGGTCTGGGGATCGCTATTGTCTCTACGCCTGCGGGTGTGATGACCGATAGAGCTGCGCGCGCTGCCGGTGTTGGCGGTGAAGTTATTTGTTACGTATCTTAAGTGGTGATTAGAAATGTCTAGGGTTGCCAAAAAGCCGATTCCGATTCCGGCTGGTGTTGAGGTTAGCATCAAGAGCCAGTTAGTTACTGTAAAAGGTGCTAAGGGAGAGATGGCGCATCAGCTAAATGATTTTGTTTCGGTAGAAAAAAATGATTCAAATGAGCTTGTTGTTG